>CAYGED010000046.1:0-7849 GCA_964348555.1 uncultured Coxiellaceae bacterium | reverse complement strand
GTAGAAGGCTTCAGCACGTTCTGGGTCAATCTCGAGGGCTCGTGTGAAATCTTTAATGGCTAAAAGATATTCGCCGTGAGCTCGGTGATATTCACCACGACAGTGAAGTGCATCGGCATAGTTTGGGTTTAGTTCGATTGCCTTTGAAAAATCATTAAAAGCCCGTAATTCATCACCCAGGTCTACGCCTGAGTCATAGAGATACCCTCGTTGATAATAAGCTTCGGCATGCGTTGGATTGAACGCAATAACGGTCGTGAAATCTTCAATCGCTAATGGGGTTTTTTCTAAATAAGCGTGGGTCATTCCAAGTCCAAAGTGAGCATCCACGTATTTTTTATCAATAGCAATGGCTCGTAAAAAATCCTCTTTGGCCAGGAAGTACTGGTGGTTCTCAAAATAAAAGCGGCCCCGTTCATAATAAGCTTCTGCAAAATTCTTGTCGAGTCTAGTTACTTGAAGGTAATTCCATGTGGTGTTTCTATCATCTTTTAATTCTTCGTACGCCTGGGCTCTATAATAAAAAGCAAGTGGGTTGGTGGTTTCTTTCCCGAATTTTGTTTCTTCTTCACGAATGGCACGGTTTAATTGCTGAATAGCGTCATGAAATTGTTTGCGTTCAAGGTGTTCTATTCCTTGATGATAGTATCCTATGATGTTAGCAGCCATTGCTGCCAACTCAGGTTGAGTCTTTATTTTACGGTCTATGTCTAGGCGGTGTTGAACCAATTTGAGATAGGCGTAAGCTTGAGAGTGGCGTATTGGGCTCGTATTAAGAGCATTGGTTAAATTGTCGATGGCCAATTGATATTGTTGTTGTGCATCTTCATGGTATTTTTTTTCATAATATTGATCTCCCTTCGAGAGCTGACTGAGCCCAAGTTGGTAGTATTGATCGGCGATTGATTGATGTTGGTTAAAGTCATCAATGGATATAGGTTTAATATCCGCTTGTTTTTCGTCGTTTCGCTTATTATCTTGTAATCCCCAAGCAACGGTAGCCATTTTACTTGCGGTGGATGGCATTATGATCGTGAAATCATCATCATTGTCCACTGAAACTCGTGACATTGGAAAAACCTCTCGTTTAGGCCTTTAGAGCCTTTCCAAGATGGCTTCTATTAGGCATTTGTAAAGAAATGTCAATTTTGGATAAGAAAATCTCTTCATTGGCTTATCCAGAACTCAAGTTAATTCGATTATTTTATCTTAAAAGTGTAATAAATTGTTCAATTTTAGCTCCAGTCGGATCAATATTTCTCTAGAGGATAGATATTACCTTAAACAAAACTTAAATTTTGTGTATCTTATCCTTTAGGGATGGGGGGGTGAGTAGAATTGATACAAAAATAGTCCAAAAAAAACACATTAAAGCCATAATCCTAATATTTCGATAATATTACTTTGTTACTATGCAGACAGATAGGGTGGATTCGCGCATTTTGCGCGTTATCCACCCGATATGACTGTTGGAGTATGTACGATGAGAAACAGTACTCAATATACTGGCCCAGTAAGAAGCGATGAGTTTGGCTATTCGGTTCTGGCTGTTCAAGAAGAGAAAACCGAATCGCATTCAGGTAAAAAACGAGGACTGGTGGATTTCAGCCATATTAAACGAACCTTTGATGGAATAGTAGACGCCGTCTTTTTATATGAGCTCCTGCCTTATTGCGATTTTGACACGCTACATGCTGTTGCTTGTACCAGTTGCTTTTATAAAAGCATCACTAACGATTTTATGCGCTGCTCCATTATCAATGAACGTGAGTTTTTTGGCTCTATGGGTAAGAATAATGAGAGTGAAAGTAATGAGAGTGAGAGTAATGAGAGTGAAAATAATGAGAGTGAGAGTAATGAGAGTGAAAATAATGAGAGTAAAAAAGAGGGTCAATGGGCAGATGTTAAGAAAACGAAATTAAGGTATAAAAATTTGATGACTATTGTTGACTTTCTAGGAGCTAAAGAGAAAGCAGTGCTTTCTAAGACCAACAAAGCTTGGCGGCGTATGATAATGGATCCACGTACTACAAATACCTTCAAAAGGATACAAATAGTCGTTGATCGGGCAGATCGTATCGAGAATGTTTCGCTTATACCCATCCACGACGCTGGCACTCATTTCCAAGCCAAAGAACTCCCTGATTTAAGGAAAAATATTATAAGTGCGAATGGTTCTTGGAGTCAGATTCGACAACAATATTTGGATTCTCGACGTTCCGCTAGGTGTCAGAACATGAAAACAGCTTTTAGCGAGCCCCTATTTTGGGTAATTTCTATTGTTGGAATAGTATCTGCTGCAGAGGGATGGGATACCACATTGACTGTCCTTTCATTCATTGTGGGCGCGCTTCCCTTGTTTTTAAGACATGGTGGTTGTGTTATGCATTTAGTAAAGTACTTATTATGTAGTTGTAATTCAGAGGATCTTAACACGGCTGTCTCCGCTGATCCTTTGCTCGCCAGTCTGAGCGCTTTGTTCTCGCAATGCCGCGACACTGAAGAAAATGAAGAAGATATAGACCTAGAGCTTGGATTACCCAGCTCTGGATCGCCTGAAGTTGACGGTGATGATGAAAAATTGGAGTTGCTCGAAGCAAGAGGTGTTGGGTCTTATGGGTCGACTTGTAACCTCGGTTCGGAATAAACCTATAATGATGTAGGTGTTTGTAAGCTCGGTTAGCACGTTTCGTGCGTGTAAAAATCGTGACTTGATCTGACAGCGTTTACGGTCTGCCCTCTTTACGAAGAACGACTTAACAGATGAAACAGCAGTGTTGATTTTCTTCGTTTGCTGCAGAGGCAGCTTGTTTGGGTGTCCTGTCAAAAATCGTGTATCTTGTTTTTTCTTGCGTACGCTTGTGGTGACCCGTTGGATTGTTTATTTGATCCAATGCTTTTTTTGCTTTGTCGTTTTTGGAATCGAGTTTGAGTACGGTCTCAAAATCCAAAACGGCTAATTCGCGTTCATGGTTACGAACATAAATATCCCCTCGCATTAAACGCGCTTTTACAAAAGTAGGATCCAGTCGGACGGCGTTTGATAAAAATGGCTTGGCTTCTTTGAATTTACCTAATTGATATAAGCTGGATCCCCAGCCGTAATAGAGTTCAGCGGAATTAGGATGTCGTTGTTCTAGGTACTCAAAATCCACGAAAGCAAGCTCATGCTCTCCACATTCCACGTAAGCTAGCGCACGGCAGTAGTATGCATCGAAGTTAGATAAACCATGGAGTTCCTCGAAGAAAATAGAGCGAGTGAACAATTGAATGGCCTCTGAATATTGTTTATTTTTATAATGATCCATGGCCCTTTTGAAAAGGGCATGAGCTGCGCCGTGGTTTGCTTGGACTTGTTCCTGCTCTGGGTTGACCTCAGGTAAAGGTTTTTCGACTGTTAACGCTGACTGAAGATCCCATGGATTATTTTTCGGTGGGGCGAATTTTCTGGGGAATATTTCGTTGTCATTCTGTATTATTCCTGCGAATTTTTCGGGGCAAACTTTATTTTCACGACGACGCATCGATTACCTCTTTTCTATTACAGTAGTACGGATTTACGAGTCATCCGGCGAGTTTAACAGATCCTGCAGCCACATGTTTTCTCTTTATCATCATCATCGAAGGACTTACTTTCACGTTGTTCATCGTGTTTTTCTTTGGATATTTTTCGGGTAAGTCCCTTTTCTTTTTCAAAATCCGCCTCGGCTTCTGCTTCTTGGCCCAATTGTTTTCTGGCAAGGCCACGGTGATGGTAGGCTTCCTGGTATTTGGGTTTTAGCTCAATTGCTCTGGTGAAATCAGCCTCACCCAGTTCATATTGTCCTAATTCAATTTGACAGCGTCCTCGATTATAGAAGGCTTTAGTATATTTCCAGTCAATCTTGAGGACTCGTGTGAAATCTTTAATGGCTAAAAGATATTCGCCATGGGCTCGGTAATATTCAGCACGACTGTAAAGTGCATCCATATAGTTTGGATTTAGTTCGATTGCTGTTGAAAAATCATTTAAAGCCCGTAATTCATTACCCAGGTCGAGGCCTGAGTCATGGAGATACCCTCGTTGATAATAAGCTTCTGCGTGAGTTGGATCGAGCGCAATAACTTCGGTGAGATTGTTGATGGCTAGCTGACTTTCCATTAATTTGGCGTTTGCCATTCCGAGTCCAAACTGGGCATTCACGTATTTTTTATCAATAGAAATTGCCCCTAAAAATTCTTCTTTTGCCCGGGAGTATTGGCGTTCCTTAAAATAAAGGCGGCCTTGATCGTAGTAGGCTTCTGCAAATTGATTGTCGAGTAGAGCGGCTTGTTGATAATCACGTAGAGCGGAATCAATTTCGTTGAATTCTTCGTGAGCTTGACCTCGGTAGTAATAGGCAAGTGGATCACCTCCTTGCATCGCAAATTTTTTATCTTCTTCGTCAATGGCGCTGCTGAATTTTGTAATAGCTTCTTGATATTGCCGATTCTCAAAGTGTGTCATGCCTTGATGGTAGAGATCATGGATACTGGACATCAATAGGGCCATTCCTGGCGTGTACCGCTTTAGGCAGCGTTCAACTAGCTTGAGATAAGCATAAGCTTGAGAGTGGCGTGTTGGACTGTTTTCGAGGGCCTCGATTAAATTCTCCTGGGCCCACTGGTATGCTTGTTGTGCTGCTTGATGCTGGTGTTTTTGCATATAATAAGCATCTGCCGTTTTAAGCTGCGAAAGTGCAAGTTGATAGTGCTTGTCTGCTATTTTTTGGCGTTTTTGAAAGTCCTCAACAATAGAGGTGGGTTTAATTTCTGCGTGCTTTTCATCTTGTTCTTGCATTGTCTTAGCAGTTCTACGTGAACTACTGAACATCCTATTTGTATTTGCGAAATCGCGATCATCAGGATGGACTCGTGACACTTAAAAAAACCTCTCGTTTTGGCCTTTCTGAGCCATCTCTAAAGTAGCTTCTGTTAGGCGTTTAGTAACATCGGTTCGGAACAAGCCTGTTTGGAAACACGCATCCAAACAATCGTGTTATTCTATACTTAAAGATTGTAAAATTGTTCAATTTTAGCCCGAGAAACAATAAATTTTTCTTTAGAGAATAAACAAAACCTTAAACAAAACTTAAATTTTGTGTATCCTATCCCTTGGGGAGGGGAATGATTTTGAAAAAAGGGAAACTAGCCAAAGCTTTTCTGCCGGTCTGGTGGTTGCGTAATCGCCATATTCAGTCGTGCTTTAATGCTTTTTTTCCTCCGCGAGCCCGCTCGATCATCACCTGGGAGCAGTTGGAATTGCCTGACGGTGATTTTCTTGATCTTTGTTGGGCGGGTCCGGAGGAGGGTCCTATCATGGTATTGTTGCATGGTTTGGAAGGTTCGGTGAATTCGCACTACATCCAATTGATGTTGGATGCTTTTGTGGAAGCCAACTGGCGTGTGGTGGTTCTGCATTTTCGTTCCTGCAGTGGACGGTTGAATCGATTGCCGAAATCCTACCATGCTGGTGAAACGGATGACTTGTGTTACTTGATCAATGTGCTGCGTTTACGTTATCCCAATCGGATAATTTCTTCCGTTGGGTTTTCGATTGGTGGAAATGTGTTGTTACATTATCTCGTTCAATACCAAGATAATCCTTTGCGGTGTGCGGTGGCGGTGTCGGTTCCATTTGAACTGAAAAAGTGTGCTGATTATTTACCGAAGTTTTACCAATGGGCGCTATTGCGAACGATGAAACAAAAAGCACTCGGAAAGATCGAGCGGGGTTATAAAATGCCCGTGACTCAGCATGAGCTGAAACGTATTTACACTTTTCGTTCTTTTGATGATGCGGTGACGGCTCCGTTGCATGGGTTTTCGAGTGGTTATGATTATTATGAGCGCATGACAATACGACCTTGGTTATCGAAAATTATTCACCCTACCTTAATTATTCATGCGATCGATGATCCTTTAGTTCCAATCAGCTGTGTGCCAGATCAGTCTGAATTGGCACGATCGGTTGTGTTGGAATCCTTGCAAACGGGAGGGCATATCGGATTTGTTGAGGGTGTGTTTCCGTGGGCGTTAAAATATTGGCTAAAAGATCGGATTTTAGCTTTTCTCAAAGCCTCTCAGTCGTGATAGACTTTATTGATGGGATTTAAACCAATCGACATTGTTAAATATAATTTGCCAGGGGCTATTTTGAGTGTGTCCTCAGCGGGAAAACCTATTGAGCATCACTGTGCTGGATACGCTGATTTAGAGAACGGTATTCCACTTTCGCCCGACCATTTTTTTCAAGCAGGAAAAGTTACCCGAAATTTCACGGCTATTTTAATACTGAAATTAGTTGAAGAAGGGTTAGTTAAATTAGATCAACCACTCGATGTGTTAGCCAACGAGCATCATTTGGATGGGGGACGCTTGCGGTTGATCGTGAATTTATATTCGTTTTTAAAACCGTTAACGCTAAGAGAGTTGCTGAATCACACCAGCGGGTTGCCATCTTATGATGAGACAATTCGTTATCAACGCACCTTTATTCAAAAACCAAAAAAAATCTGGCAAGCCGAAGGTTATTTAGATTTAATTACTGGCAGACACGTTCGGAATCGATTGGGTTATGAAGCACCGGTTCGAGGCGTGTTTAGCGACTCTGCGACCAATTACATTTTAGTGGGGCTCGTGTTAGAGGCCGTGGTGGGTCGTCGCAGTTCCTTGCAGATGCGGGAATTGTTCGATGAATATGGGCTAAAGCATTCGTTTTATGCGAGTCATGGTGTGTTGGATGAAATGATTTCCCCAAAATTGGCGCACGGCTATTTACCGATTTCTCATCCGTTTGGAGAGGCGTTTCGTGATCTTCCCGTGTTGACTTACAACGATAATCGCGAGTTAAAAGCCTATGATGTTACGGGAGCTTATACCACAACCGGTTTGGCGGGAACGGCCGCGATGTCCAATACCACGGATTTAATTCATTGGATGAAACTGTTGCTGAATAAGAAAATAATCAATAATACATTTCAAGATATGTTCGCGATGGTTCCCATGGATCCGCGTGCGACGGCGAAAGAAGATCGAGATTATTATGGTCTTGGTATTGGTAAGACGTTGTCGTTGCGTTACGGAGAAATTATTTGGTGTGCAGGAAATAATTTTGGTTATGGTATTTTGGTGGCCCATTCGATGGAGCGGAATGTCACTTTTGCGTTGGCGGTCAATCTGAGCCGACAAAATCTTGATATGCGCACACATTCGATCGTGAATGAAGTGCTTGAGGTTTTGTTAAAATAACCTAAATATTTTTAATGATTTTTTCCTGGGCTTTTAGTTTTTATGGGATCGCATGTGTATTAGGTCTTCTCTATTCCTTGCGCTATGTGCCTGAGACAAAGCACATTTCCTTGGAAAAAATCGAAGCGCACATCCACTCCGGCAAGCCGCTTAGAATGCTCGGCAGGTAAGATGGAGGTTTTCGATCTCATCATCATCGGCACAGGAGCCGGCGGGGGGACCTTAGCGCATGCATTAGCTTCTTCCGGCAAAAAAATTCTTCTTGTCGAACGGGGCAGTTTTTTGCCTCGAGAGAAGGAGAATTGGGAAGTCAAGGCAGTCTTTCTAGAGAATCGATATCACACAAAAGAGGTATGGCACGATGCTTTCGGCAAAGAGATCCATCCCGGAGCGCACTACTATGTGGGCGGGAACACGAAAGTCTATGGCGCAGCGCTGCTTCGCCTGCGCGAGCGAGATTTTGGAGAAATTCACCATCATGGCGGCCTTTCTCCTGCATGGCCCCTCAAGTACAAAGACTTGCAGCCCTATTACAACAAGGCCGCCGGCATCAACCGGATCGCCACCGAAACCGGCGCCG
>CAYGED010000045.1:0-8008 GCA_964348555.1 uncultured Coxiellaceae bacterium | reverse complement strand
CCGAATATTTCTCGACAAATATCGGCACCATTCGGTTGATTCGTGATACTCAAAATTGCGTTGGCATGCGTGTGAAAAATAAACCGATGCGGCAAAAATGCGTGCAGCAATGTCTCAATCGAAGGATTTGGCGCCTTTGCATCAAACAACATGGTACGTTGATAATTTACCATCGCCTCATCGCTCAAACAAGCCAGTTCACGCAACCGCAACAAGGGCGCCAATTTGAGCGCGGAAAGACCGGGTGATTCCAGCGTTGCCAAATCCCAACCCGATCCTTTTACGCAAACGGCTTCAATTTCCTCACTAAATAAAGTTTTAATTTTTGTTTTAACCGACGTATTTCCACCACCGTGTAACACCAGCCGCGTATCCGCGCCAAGCAAACGCGATGCGTAAACGCAAAGCTCCACATCATCTTTACACTGACTAGCTGCTTGTTGAGACCATCGATTTTGCATGATTAAAATCCTTGTATTCTGGAAATAATGAAAAAAGCCCGTTCGAACTCGCTGCACAGGCGCCACGTTCTGTAATCAACGACGTAATGTATTTTGCAGGCGTAACATCAAAGGCGTAATTTTTCACTGGGGTTTTTGGTGGCAATAAATCAATATCAATCAGTTCACCAGAGAACATTCCACGCAACGTGGATACCTCTCTTGAATCACGTTCTTCAATTGGAATTTCAGCGCCATTTTCCAAGGTCCAATCGATACTCGATGAAGGTGCTGCTACAAAAAATGGTATCGCGTTATCATAGGCTGCCAACGCTTTTAAATACGTTCCAATTTTATTGCAAACGTCGCCCGAACGCGTGGTCCGATCGGTTCCAACTATGCAACAATCCACGTAACCTCGCTGCATTAAGTGACCCCCCGTGTTGTCAGCAATCACCGTGTAAGGAATGCCTTCCTGCTGTAACTCCCAAGCCGTTAAAAATGCACCTTGATTTCGCGGACGAGTTTCATCCACCCAAACGTGCACCGGAATTCCCGCTCGATGTGCTTGAAAAACACCCGACAACGCCGTTCCCCAGTCAACGGTTGCAAGCCAACCGGCATTACAGTGCGTTAAAATATTTAACGTAGATTGTTTTTTTTGGTATAACTGTTGAAATTTTTCAAGCGCGTGTTGGCCCAAGCGATAATTCGTTTCAACATCTGCGTCGGCAATCTCATTGGCAATCGCAAGCGCGCGATCACAGCGAACTTCCGTCGGCTCATGAATTAATTGTGCGTAGGCTTTATCAAGGGCCCATCGCAAATTCACGGCCGTTGGCCTTGTGTTTAAGAGTAATTCATAGGCTCGTTTCAGACCGCTATCGCTGCTATTTTGACGCATCGCCAGACAAAGACCATAAGCACCCGCCACTCCAATCAGTGGCGCACCACGCACCTGCATCGTTTTGATCGCCTTCACACAGTCTTCCAGTGAAGTGAGTGCTTTGATATCAAAAAAATGGGGTAACCGCGTTTGATCAATAATGGCTATCTCGAATCTATTTTCAAGCGGCCAAATCGTTCGATGCGGGGTTCCATTAACCAACATAGCAGCATACCTTGCAGTCAATCAAAAGCCCGATTATAACGGAAGAAATAGGCAAGTAAAGCGAACAGCCTTTGATGTGTCACGGACAAGTCAACACGAACGCCTACCAATTAAACAGGGTACCATCCAGCTTTCGATTGATCGGCAAGTAAGCACGCTCATAAGGATACTTCGCCGCTAATTTCTCATCAAAATCAACACCAAGACCCGGCTCATCTTTTACATTTAGTTGGGGGGCGATCACGGAGCTGTGCCGCGAGTCGCATTACTGATAACTTATTTTTTTTGCCATCGATACAAGCTCATTAAAACAAACAGCAAAATAACGATGACAATAACAGCCAGTGCCAGGATAACTGGAATTTGAATCCAGTGAGCGACAAGCATTTTTAACCCAATAAAGACTAAAATAACAGCGATACCGTATTTCAATAAACGGAATCGTTTGACCATTGGAGCGAGTAAAAAATATAAGGCTCTGAGTCCTAAAATCGCAAAAACATTCGATGTAAAGACAATAAAACTATCTCTCGTAACTGCAAAAACAGCCGGAATGCTATCCACCGCAAAAATAATATCGCTGATTTCAATCAAGATGAGTGATAAGAAGAGCGGCGTTGCGTAACGAGCCCCATTTATTCGTATAAAAAATTTTTCGTCATCGATGCGTTCCGTAATTTTGATATGCTTTTGCATCCATTTCAAAACAGGGTTTTTGCCAATGTTAGGCCCATGATCCGAAACCGAGAACAGTTTAATTCCAGTGATCACCAGAAAAACACCAAAAATATAAAGAATCCAATAAAATTGATTCACGAGATAAATACCAAATAAGATAAATATCAGTCGAAGAATAATGGCACTCATCACACCAAACAATAAAATTCGTTTTTGATATCGGCTGGGAATGGCGAAATACTGAAAAATTGCGATAAACACAAAGATATTATCAACGGATAACATCTTTTCCAAAACATAGGCGGTAAAAAATTCCAGGGATTTATCATTGGCCAGCGGTGATTGCACCACGTAAGTCAAGTAATACCACAGCACCACGTTGAATAAAATGGCCAAGCTGATCCACGCACAGGTCCAAAGAATCGCCTCTTTGATCGACACTTCATGCGCTCGTCGACCTTTAAATACAAAAAAATCCACTGCCAATGCGGCAGCGACAAAGACGAAAAAAAGACTCCACATCCACCACGCTGCCACTGAACAATTCCTTAAGTTAGTTCTAATTATTCACGTATCGTCCGAGCGACAAATCCATAGTAAAAAATCAGCGTCACAAAACCAATGCTCACGTAAGCTATTGAGATCGGCATCAAAGAATGTGCTTTTAACATGGCTGCAATTGATACATAAATAGAAAAAAATATCCAGACGAAGCTAAATAAGCAGGCGTTTGCGGATGCCGCCAAGTCCTTGAAGATGACCAAGCACTCACCCACATACATCGGAAACATAAAACCACTCAGTAAAATCAAAATAAATGCTGGGATTATAAATGTTGGAATATTGAAAAATCCGCTAGTTACAAGAATGAGCATGACCAATGTAATCACCACATTAAACCAGATCGCTACTTGTGTTTTCAATTTTATCTCATAACGAAATAAAACTCGATTCATCAGATTACCTAAAAACCAAGCCAACCCCATAAACAAAGCGGTATGACCATAAGTGACTGCACTGTGATGCAGCGTGACCTGAATTAAAAATGGTCCCACCACGTTAAACAAAGCGCCATAGCCCCAGGCCAAACTCACAAAAAACACCATGATCAAAAAATAGCGATTACTGAGTATGATTTGATAGTTTTTCCAAAAGTGGTGCACAGAAAACGGTTTTCTCTTAGCTAAAGTTTCCTTATAAGTCAGCCATACCAACAAACCCACTAAAACAATATAAATTAGAATAAAGATAAAACTAGCGCGCCAACCGAAGTACTCTTGCAAATATCCACCAAAAAATGGCGCTACGATAGGGGCAATGGCAAAAGCCATCGTCGTGTAATTAAATTGTTTTTTGAGTTCGTGGCCTTCAAAGATATCATTAATGATCGCACGAGCCGGCACCATCATCAAAGCGGCACCTAAGCCCTGAATAAATCGAAAACCGATAATCCAATAAATCGAGGGCGAGAAGATAATTGCAATGACAGCGATGAGCTGAATCATTATTGCCGTCATCAATAATTTCTTTCGACCCAATGCATCGGAGATTGGGCCAGCAATAATTTGCGCCAATCCCATTGCAAAGGCATACGCCATCACTGTCAACTGAACCAGTGCGTTTAAAACCCCAAAATGATCCGCAATCGCCGGCAAAGAAGGCAAATAAATATCAGAGCTAGCACTCCCCAGGGGAATAATGATATTAACGAGAATGGCAAAGTAACGTTTTCGATCCGTGTTAACGCGATCCCGATTATCCATAGACAGAGGTTCCTTTCAACTACAACTGTTTACAGAGCACTAGGATAAATCCTATCTGCGTAAAATACAAATTTTCTGCAGAAACTATGAGGTTTTTACTGACTCGCTTCTAAAGCCGCTATACGTTTTTGCATTTCTTCTTCTGAAATATCCTCGATGTGCGTCGCGACATGCCACTGATGACCAAAGGGATCGACTAAGGTGCAGCTGCGATCGCCATAAAACATATTTTCAACCGGCCTCACTAATTTTGCACCCGCAGCAACAGCCTTTTTAGCAACGTTATCCACATCTTCCAAATACACATGAATGCTCACCGCTGATCCCCCATAAGCTTTGGGACCACGCGCCTGACGTTCTGGGTACTCATCCGCTAGCATAAATTTTGAGTCGCCGATTTGAAGTTCAGCGTGCCCCACTTTTCCACCCGGCTTGCCCATGCGCATCACTTCCACCGCACCAAACGCTTTTTTGTAAAAGTCGATGGCCTTTGCACCGCCATCCACGATCAAGTATGGCGTAACACTGCTATAACCGGCAGGAACCGCTGAAACTAATTTCTTAGACATGTGACCTCCTATTGATCTGGTTAACTTCAATGGGCATACACTAGCACAACCCATCGATCCTTGTAAGCTTTTCAGTTCAGCCTCTGGCGCATACCATTCTAGACTTTTGCATTTGACTGTCTTATGCTCTGAATCCGATTGAACGTGATTGAAGAGTTATACCGCTCGCCATTGAAGAGGCGAATATATTGAGGAAGCGAGCGGTATATCCTGTAAGAATGCTCGAGCGCGAAGTAAATTCGCGCTCGAGCACCAAAGGGGAGAATCACGATTCTCCCCTTTGGAAACCCCATCGCGTAAGGTCACTTGAAGTTGCGAATGTTCGCAACTTCAAGTGAAATGAGTATATACCATGCGCAAATCAAATAAATTAAGCCAACATCAAATGACAGAAATCACAGAAAAACTCATGGCGCTAGCGGATTTAATTCTTTATGCCTATAATAGCGGCCCTCAAGTGATCATACGTTTTGATGAGCATTCCGTGAAAGTGAGTCTAAGAAATTGGCTCGCTTCTGATGGAAAGCAATTTCTGCCAGCGGTGGAAAAAATTCATGCTGATTTACAAACCACACTTCAAGCTAATAATGTTCTCGATGCATTTCAAACGCTACTCTACAGTGGTGCCATTCCTGATGAGAATCCTGAGGAAGAAAAACCGTCCACGACGACGCCATTAAAGCGTCAAGACACCGGCGACTTAACAACCGGAATTTACCAGATGGAGCCCGGTATCATTCACTTAATCCGACCCGGTTTACCCACACGCGCTAATCAGGACATCGTCGCGAAAGTTAAGTGTCATATAAACACTTTTCTTATCAACGCAAACGAAGCAGTGATTACTTGCTTAAATAGCACCTTAGACCAGCTAGCACCCATTCATAGCGCTTACGATCAATTTATTAAAAAAAATTTAAGACAACTACCCTATTCGCAATCACAGTCTAGCAACGGAGATGAAATACAATCTCTATCAAGCCTAGAAAATGATGATCCTAGTGCTGCGATTCAGCGATCTAATAGCGGCAGAAAGACTAAACTAGCGCTTTTTCCACTTGAGGATGAGGAACGCGACACCAAAAAGCTCGTGACAGATGGTCAACGATACCTGATTGCACTTTCAGAATCACGCGATATTAATTGCGGCTGGCATCTCAGTCAAAGAGGGTTTATAAACGCAGCTAATTCAACATTATTTACTGTAATCCAAAAACAAGATCATGAAATAAACCGCCACTGGCTCAAATTTTATACCCATGCTTATGCAGAAGATCCAACAAAGCCAATTGATAATCGTATCACAAGCGCAACTCATCATCTTTCAATTTGGCTACAAACCTATGGACTTTCGGCAGCCACGAAGATTGAATACCCCCCTGAAATAAAAGCGGCCCTAATAACAATCTCTGTTACTGGATTTTCCACATCACTGGTTGAAAAACTCAAAAATATCCGCGACGGAGAACTGAAAGAAGAAAAAAGCGAGTCAACCGACAATACCAATGCTTTCTTCCCTTCAAGGAAGCACGGTCGAGATAGCCAGGAGGCCTATGATTTCGAACATCCCTATGATGACGACGACGAGGGAATGAGCGATACAGAATATGAGTACCCTTCAGATAAAAAAGATGAGCGAGACAAAAAATCCGCGTTTAAGCGCTGGAAACCTGGAAGCTAATCCACTCCCGAAAAACTCCCACAAGCTAAATTGTTATTTTCGCTTGCCTGAGCACTCTTTTCACCGACCGATACACATAAGCAAATTCAGGTAGGCTTGCCATTTGTGCCGCGAGCCGCGTCTCCCAAGTTTTTTTGAGGCGTATTTCTTTTTTAGAAAACTCCCCGCGTACATCATCCAATTTTTTAAATCGATGCGCAAGTTTCGCATGAATTGCCTGCAAGCAATCACTGATTACTATCGAACTGCTGTGATCGGTCAGGTACCAGAGATCATAAAGATCACGTGGCTCTGTTCTTGCTGGATCAAGTAAGGCAAGTGTCTTTTCAGCAACGATTTCCGCAAGAGAATAGACGAGAATTTTTTCTCCGCGGGGCAGATCGGTAAATTCATCACAACTTTTCAATATGGCCAGCTCTTCTGGTTCATAAAAAACCCGCTCACTGATTGTGATATCCACTTTAATTTCTTTTGCCCTAGTAGTCACAGGAAACGGCCCCTCATATTGCAGATAAAATGTATAGCTGTTTTGGTGAGTCGTGAGATCGGAGCGGGAAAAGCGAAATGTAATATTGGCAGCTTGTTTTACTATCTCATATACGAGTTCAAGTTCTTGTTGTATTTGCTCAAACGATATTGATTTTAACAGTGTAAAGTCAAGATCTGCTGAAAATCGATACTCGGGAAAATAACAGCGTCGTAATGCAGTGCCACCTTTAAAAATCAGTTTATTGCGCAAGGGCGCGCGCGATAGTCCTATTAAAAACCAAGCAATACAATAATCTCGCTCCAGCACGCTTTCTGGTATGCGTCTGCCGCCATGTTCTTGTAATAGACGATTAGACAGTTTAGAAATCTGACTTTGTGGAATCATGAATTATGTACCTCGAATAGCAAGCAATTCTTCGCGTGAAATATTTAATCTCAGCCGCCATTTTGCGATATGTTGTCCCTGCGCAGGTAATTCCGGATCCAGTAATTGATAGGTGGTGGTCAATGTGGTTTGCAAAAATTCCCAATGGATACGGGAACCAATATGATAGAGCTCCATCAAATATCCCAGTCTGCGATTGACCGCACCAATGTCTAACTTTACAGCGTAATCGATAAGTTTTTGTGGATCTAATATTTGGTGTTTGATATAAAAACCTTTTGCTACTTCAGAAAATCCTCCGCAATATGCGGGCTGTTTTAAACCATCCAATAATGTCCGCTCTAAATCACTGACCCACACCTTTTCATTTTTATCGATCCACATATCGGTGAGTCCAAATAGATCTTTGGCTTTGCAACGCACAAATCGAAATTCGGTTCCCTGAATGATCCGAGGACGAATCATGCTAGAAGAACTGACATACACGATTAGCTGTGGTTGCGTCACTAGTTGGTGTAGATCAAATGCAGATCCATGGGAAAGGTAATAGGCTGTTTGAGCACCCTGGTGCCGGTTTAATACCAGCTCACGTGCGACGATGTATGGATTGCCCAAATATTCTTTTTCAAATCCTAATTCAAAAGGAACAAGGCGAAATGTTCCCGGCTTTAATCGAGTGACTATACCATGCTGAATGAGACGAGACAGCACTTTGGAGGCTGATGCATGCCCACCTAAAATTTCTGCTGCTTCCTGTAGATGGAAAACTAGGCGATTACGACTATAAATCGTCATAATCAGATGAGCACCTGATGGCCCCATCGTCTTGATTAGATTGTTATTTTTTTTATGCATAATACCCTTTCTATAAGTATATTATGCACTAATATTA
>CAYGED010000044.1:0-8466 GCA_964348555.1 uncultured Coxiellaceae bacterium | reverse complement strand
ATATTAATGTGAAAATCACGCCACTGGATCGCTGTGTTTTTAGCGAGAATGGTGATTCCGCGTTCACGCTCCAGGTCGTTTGAATCCATGATTCGCTCGACGGGCTGTGAACGTTCATTTAGGGTTCCTGATTGGCGCAAGAGCTGATCGACCAGGGTTGTTTTACCATGGTCAACGTGGGCAATAATGGCAATGTTTCGAATGTTTTCAATCTGTGCTGTCATAGGGCGACTAGTATAATTGCTTTCCAGGTTAAAAGGAAAGCAGATTTGCCGGTAACCCTCAAGATCCGATAGGATAGGAGAACGGTCAACGGCCTCGCGATGGTTTGTGTCCATACAGAGAAGGGATAGGACGGTGAATTTGAAACGCACCAGTAAATTTCTGGCTAGTTTTTTCGGCTTATTGTTTGTTTTCACGATCGCGCTCGCGAGTGAGCCGACGAAGGAAGTACTTCACCAGGCGCTCGAAAAAATTCGCCTCGAACGGGGTGCGACGGCCGTGGTGCTAACGATTTGGCAGGAAGATCACCCGACCCTTACGTTGACAGAGGGTTATGTTTCAAAGCGTGCTCGACGGCCTGTTGAGGCGAGCAGCTTATTTCAAGTGGGCAGTATCACCAAGTCGTTTATGGCCGTTTTATTTTTGGAATTACAAGCGGATGGCCAGCTTCGTTTAGACGACTCCATGACCCAATATTTGCCGGAATACCCGAAATGGAATCACGTCACCCTTCGAGAGTTACTCAATCACACGAGTGGCATTTACAATTACACAACATCCCTCGATTTTATGAAACAAGTGCATCAGCATCCCAATCGGCAATACACCGACGCGCAAATCGTGGCGATGGCCTATGAAAAACCGCTGCAATTTCCGTCGGGAAAAGGCTGGGGTTATTCCAATACGAATTATTTATTGGCCGGAATGATTTTGCAGAAAGTGACGAACCGGAGTGTCGCGGAGCTTCTTGACAATAACATCATTAATCCTTTGTCATTAAATGATACGTATTATTTTCCCACGCGCATGCCGCGTTCGATTGCTCAGCAAATGGTGATGGGGTACACCGCCGATGATCAAGCGCTCAGAAATCCAAATTTGTCGTGGATGGGATCGGCTGGTGCGTTGATATCCAATTCCGTTAACTTGGTGACGTGGATCAAAGCAATTTTTTATCAGGAAATTATCACGCCCGTTGAGTTGAAAGAAATGACGAATTTAGTGTCGACAAAAACCGGGTTGCCGTTAACGAATTTGAAAGAGTCAGGCTACGGTTTGGGTTTAAAATATCGCTATGATTCGACACTCGGCCCTATTTGGTTTCACCCGGGCGGCACCGCGGGTTTTACGGCGATTGTGTTATGGTTGCCGCAAAAAAAATTAGCAATAGCAATGACAATCAATCGAGACGTGAATCGGGTGTTGATCGCCAATCACTTGGCTGATCCGATTTTAGCGTTGTTTTAATCCTTTTTATGCTTATCCAACACTCGGGTTAATTAACATTTAATGAACAAAGATTAAGGGAACATTATTCTTCAGAGAGTGATTAAAATCTATGGTATTACGATTATAATAAGCGGAGCTTAAATTTTCACAAATAAGGTGGGTTATATGAGGCGGAATGAGGAACAGCAAGAGATGTTATTTGATGAAGATAGCACCGAGGTGGGTATGAGGCAGGATGACGAACAGCAACACACTCTATTTCGTAAAGATAGCGCTTTAGATGATACGAAATTTGTTCAAAATGGAAAGCAACGACTAGCTGCTGAGGAGAATAAAAATAATAATAGGACTTCGCGCCAAAGCAATGCCGAGCTAGGGCTGAGAAATTATTTAGACACGCTGGGCTCTCCGCTGCGACTCGACAATAGATCTTGCTCGCAAGTCTGTTGGGACCACTTAAAATCAGTTGATTGGAAAAAGCAGTTAAAATGGGTCAATGGAGGCTATGCTGTTTGGGCCTCAAGTGTTTTTGCTTTGTTGAGTTTTTTTCGTGCGAATGGTCGTGAAGATTTTAATGACCTAGAAGCTAACAAGATTGCATTGGGTGTCTTTTATGCTGTCTGTTCACTGACGGTGAACGTGCCGATGGCGTATCTTTTTTCTTATAAAGCCGTCAGCTCAGTCAAACGCTTTCTTGCCAACAAGGATTGCTATTTTCGAACATCGTTTTTTTTGGGTACTGCTTTAGGTGTTCTAACGACCGCTTCTGGTGTGGCTGTGGCTAAGATTGGTTTGGATAAGTGGGCATTCCAGTGGATTGCTTCCCCAACGACAGCGGTGTTCGCCTGGAACACACTCACCACACGTTCGATTAGTACGACGAACCTTATTTATTCGTTCTTGACCTGGATAGCTGAGCGGGTGATGTATTATTGGCCCACGGATAGATACAAAAACTGTAAGTCATACATAAAATTGATTGATGATATTGATCGCCATGGCGCTGCGATTCCAAAAGTAGAGGGAAATGCTGGAAATTATAGTGCTTGTTTTGTTAACTTTTATAGACAATTGACAGTTAAAAATTTAAACGCTAAGTACAGTTGGAGTGATTACTTGGGATGGGTTACGAAAACTTTGTCCAGCGTCTTTTTGTTTGTGTTAGCCATTGATACGCTAGCATTGTGGTTGGGATTGGCTGAAAAAGGGTTGAATACGGTTAGTGATTTTTTTGGCGATGGACATTGGGGCAATCAAATGCCTTGGCTAACTTGGCTAACGTCATTGTCCAGTTGGTGCTTTTATTTAGAGTCAGCCCGGAATGCACCAAACGCTGTGCGTAAGGTGTACAATCAACCTGCCATGGCGCGTTATAAGAACCCCGTTGCGCGTTGGATGGTGACTCTAGTTGCGATTGCGCCGTTTTTAACGTTGGGTTGGTTTTCGGGTGCAGGCTACAGTGAAACGGCAACGGAATTAACACGATCAGGGTTTGGAGAGGTGGCTGATGCAGTCATGCCGCTTCATCAATGGATGCAAAGTCTTCTCGGCGGTGGATACACTTCCTGGTATTTCTTTTTGATGTCAGGACTATTGGTTAATGGATTTAGTGCCGTCGAAGGATTTTTTAAACATGCGCCTCATTGGCTTGAATCTCGATGTGCTTGCTTATTTGAAGCAGAAGCATTAGAAAATGCTAATCCAGAAGGGCGAATGTCTTCAGGAGATTTGAGTGACTGGGCTAAAAGAAAAGTGTTTATTCATGATCTTGATAGAAGTGTTTCGGAGATGCTGTGCGATTCAAGAAGTGGTTGGGAACGATCAAATAGAAACCTTTATCGAGAAGGCTCTGATTTAGAGCAACCGCTTATGGATGGTAGCCAGAAAGACAATGACGCTGTTAGGCTCTGATTTGGGTGATGATAAGCAAGAAGTAAGTGAAAGCGGTTATTGTCCGCCAGGCACTGGAAATGGTTTATAATCATCAGCCTCATGCAGATGATTTATTTTGATAATAACGCGAGCACCCGGGTTGCTCCTGACGTGCTTAAAGCCATGATGCCTTATTATGTTGAGCATTATGGCAATCCTTCCAGCCTACACCAAATGGGCTTGCTCGCTGAGCGTGTACTAAAATCCGCTCGTCAAACACTTTCGCGAGTCATTGACGCTCCCGACAGCGAGATTATCTTTACTTCTGGCGGTACCGAAAGCATTAACCTGGCCCTCAAAGGAATGGCTCAGGCGCTTTCACGAAAGGGGCGACACATCATCACTGCGCCAACTGAGCACAAAGCCGTGTTGTCGAGTCTCAAACAATTGCAGCAAGAAGGCTTTGAAATCAGTTACGCGAAGCCTGATTCATCTGGGGCGATCGCTGCGGAGTCGATCACGTCGCTGATTAAACCCGAGACGATTCTGGTCGCGTTAGGGCATGTCAATAATGAGCTGGGCACGATACAGCCGATTGAAAGTATCGCGGCAGCGGTAAAATTCATCCATTCGTCTATTCGTATTTTTTCCGATGGTGTGCAATCGTTTGGAAAAATAAACGTGTCGTTGCAGCACATCGATGCTTATGCCATCAGTGGCCATAAATTTCATGCGCCAAAAGGCGTCGGCGCTTTGTTTTTAAAAAAGGGCACGCCATGCAAAGCCATTTTGTCGGGTGGTGGACAGGAATTTGAATTGCGTTCCGGAACTGAAAATGTGCCGGGTATTGTTGGCTTGGCTAAAGCAACGGAATTGGCTTATGCTGCTTTATCAAAAAATCAGGTGCATTTTCTCGATTTGCGAAAATGTTTTTTAGACGGCTTGCAAGCGTTTCAAAACGTCGTGGTGAATTCTTCCGAAGTTGGGCTGCCGAATACGGTCAATGTTTCTTTTTTAGGAATTCCTTCTGAGGTGATGTTGAATTCGCTCAGCGAAAAAGGTATTTGTGTGTCGGCCGGTTCAGCGTGCAGTGGTCATCACCGCTCGCTGAGTCATGTGTTGAAGGCGTTATCGTTACCCGATGCCCGCATTCGCTCCGCAATCCGATTCAGTTTTTCTCGTTATAATCAGCGTGAGGAAATTGCGCTAGCGCTTGAAGCGATACGCGATATTTTAATGCATTTAACGGCGGTTCATGGCTAATGAAATCATTGGTATTGATTAAATATGGTGAGATTACGTTAAAAGGCCGAAATCGTGGATTATTCGAATCGATTTTAATGGATAATCTTCGCGCCGTGAGTGGGGTTTCACCCGAGCAAATCATTTGTCAACAAGCGCGCATTTATTTGCGGTTTCAGAATGAAGCACAAGCGCAAGCTTGCTATTGTGCGGTGAGTCGAGTTTTTGGTGTGGTGGGTTATGCCATTGCCCATGAGTTGCCTTTTCAGAATGAGATAAACCATTTATCCGAATTAGTCATTCATCTCTTAAAACGTCGCTCATTGTTGAGTCCGAAAGCATTTCGTGTGGCCACGCGACGCGCCACGAAATTATTTTCGATGGAGTCGATGGCGGTGGATCGCGCAATCGGCTCAGCGATTTTAGAAGCCTTTCCAGAGTGGACGGTAAATCTAAGCAATCCCGATCTTACGGTTTTTATCGAGATACGCCAGGAAGGTTTGTTTGTGTATTTAAGTGATCAGGAAGAGAAAGGGGTAGGCGGTTTACCGGTGGGGGTGAGCGGTCGTGGATTGTTATTATTATCCGGTGGTATCGATAGCCCGGTTGCCGGATGGTCGATGATGAAGCGGGGTATGTTGGTCGATGCGGTACACTTTCATAGTTTCCCTTATACGGGAGAAAAATCAAAAGAAAAAGCCGTGGATTTAGCACGCGAATTAACGCGTTGGAAATTGCGTGCGTTGACGTTATATATTCCGTATTTCACCAACATTCAGGAAATCATTAAACAACAGTGTCCTGAAGCGTATTGGACGGTGTTACACCGACGATTCATGGCACGAATTGCTGAACAAATTGCACGTGGTGTTGGCAACGAGACGAAAAAAATCAGACCGTATCAGGCGCTGATCACGGGGGATAATTTAGGGCAGGTGGCGAGTCAAACGATCGAGAATATGAGCATTGTCGATCAATCGGTTCAACTACCCATTTTACGTCCACTGATCAGTTTCGATAAAATGGATATCATTGCTTTAGCCGAAGCAATAGGTACTTTTCCCATTTCGATACGCCCGCACGAGGATTGCTGCGTGCTTTTTGCGTCTAAAAATCCCAAGACAAAAGCGATCGCTCATGAAGTTGCAGCGGCTGAGGCAAGCTTGGATGTGAATGGGTTAATTCAAGAAGCCTTGTCCCGAATGGAATGGATAAAAATTCCGGGCCGGGGTGTTTTAAATGAGTGCGCTACCTTGTGAATTCCATTTCACGTTTTTCTTGATTTAATTCCTGCAGTTCAGTATTAACACTCTGGATACCTTTTTGGGAAAGATCAGAAAGTTTTGCTGCATTGGGTTTATCGGAGCCTTTGATCGTTCCGGATTGGGCAGCGGTTTCGAAATAGCCCTTTGCTTTTTCTAGAATGGATTGCTTCAGATCACGGTGGTTAGCTTGTTCAGATAATTTGATCAGCATATTTCCACAGTTAAACAGGTTTCGGTAATAGTTTTTTACGTCCAGGTTAGCATGTTGTTGAGAGCGATCTGAAAACACCGAAGGCGCTCCCAGTTTTTTGGCAGCAAGGTCGTAGTAAATATAAGCAAAGAGTGGGTTATTACTTTCTTTGCATTCCATTGCTGCTCTTTTTAGTTCTTCTGCTGTGGTATCTGCGTTTACAGGTACTGGTAAATCCAGTGATGCTAGTATGCAATGTTTTATTAAATTATGCTGGATCATGGAGATTACTTTAGTGACATCACTTTCTTTCCATGACATTTCAAGTCCGGCGTATCCGACACCACCAATGGTAATAGTGATGGGATGGACATAATTGGTTTTATTATCTATTACAACTGTTGGTACAGGGCCGCCACCATTTTCAATTTGCAGATTAAAGAGTAGCGTGAGCCACCATTGAAGCCCCTTTGGATCGCCCAATTGAGTGAGTAATCGTGTTTGCGCGATGTGCCATTCCACAACACGGTATGGATACTTAGTGAGGCGGATGATGTTTGCTTTTGAGGAGTCTAGAAGTGCTTGAACACCGTCCGTTTCTCCTCGGCCAAGTTTGTCGTTTGCTTTAGTTAATTGAGTGAGTGCAATTTTTCCTTGGGCCAGTAAATAGTGGTAAGTGGCTTCGCCGTATTCAGCTTTTAGTTCATCAAGAGTGTACAGAATTGTTGACGCTTTATAATGATTAAAGAGTTTTTCAATATCACCGCCAGGGTGTGGAACGAACCGATAGCATAAAATAGCTTCGGCGAATTTATTTTGATTGAGATAATAATCACCTAATTCGATGTTCTTTCCTGGGCTCCACCAAGCGCTAAATCGCAGTTGCGTTAAATGTAATAAGTCAGAAGCTTTTTTGTTGGCTACTGGAATAGCTTGTCCGAGTAGTTTTACAACACCCAGGCTCAATAAAAAATTACCGATTGCCCCATCCACGTATCCTATTTCATTGCTTGCCTCTGCGGCAGTGGTGGAAACCAGATTTTGAATGGCATGGACCATGCCGTTTCCTTGAGTAGCTGAGAAGCTACTGCAAGCGGCACAAAGCAGTAAATAATTGACGCGGCTTGCAAGACCGACCAAAATGTCACGCGAATAATAATTCATGATCAGGAATGTAATTGATTGTGTTATTTGCTTTCCCATTGGCTCGTTTGAACGTGAAGTAAGTGCCAGTGATGAATTTGAAATTTGTCTTGCCGCTTGTTTTAATTTTTCGGGGGCAATGCGGGGCATGGTATTAACCGGTAAACGGGAAGCATAAGGCGATAAATACGGCCAAGCCATCGGGCCAAGATATAAAACGGTTTGTACTAGAGTAGTTGGGAAACGACCCAATAATTCATTTGCGCTTTGCAATGCGATCAACACCAGTGTGCTGTTATAGACAACTTCATAAGGATTCGATTTTGTATAGGTTACGGTTTCTGCCAGTAGATTTGCCCACTGTAAAGAGCCATCCACAGTGATCTGATTGCTAAGTTTGTTAACCAGCTCTTGCAATTGAGGTGCTAGGTCACGCGATAATTGCCCACTGGCACGTAAACTGGCTAGGCCAATGAAGCTATGAATAAGGGTCATGGCAACGGGTGATTTTCGAAGAGCGATGATATGGTTGACATCAACGGGTTTTAAAAAAGGTAAAGCGACATTCACTAGGGTGTACAAGGCATCGCTCGTTGCGCTCTTGACAATACCGCCGAGAAGTAAGAGGTAGAGGGCGCTGCCGATTTTTCCAGTCAGTCTGCTGGTATTGCGTGGAACAGTATTCAGCTGCATCATAGGTAAGCGTGTTGCTATGGCACGTGTTATTTTTGGAAGCATTCCTAGTAAGTGCTGAAGTGGTTTTCCGATGAGGTTTTGAAACTGAGTGTCGTTGGGGTTTAGCATGGCTAGGATGGAAGAAGCGAAGATCAGGTACCCAATGATTTTTTGCAGATTAAGTCCCGTGGTATGGCTGATCATGTCAAAGCTTGCTATACGGAGGGTGTTAGCAATCATTAAAAAGTAAACTTGTTGATGAGGGTTCGATTGGATTATTCGTCTAAAAGCTTGGAAAGGTGAGGTTTCTGAGTTTGCTCCCTGCGCATTAGCCCCTGCTGACGACATCAGCTGCTGGAAAGCAGCTTGCATTTGGCTTGAATCAAAACCAGGTGGTAAACGCATTTTTACGTGAAGACCTAAACTGATGACTGGTGTATTCCTACCCTAAACCTAAACAAGACTATCCCTGTTGGGGTATTGTACTGGTTGAATATTAACGAAATATGAAGAAAGGCTTTTTTACGGTTTGATCTTTGTGCAGGACAAAAAATCCAAAATTGGTTATTTGTAGCAAGTAGCCCGTATGAAGCGAAGCGGAATACGGGATTTTCGGATTTTCATTCT
>CAYGED010000043.1:0-8471 GCA_964348555.1 uncultured Coxiellaceae bacterium | reverse complement strand
GGTCAACTCCATGCGGTGGCTGTCCGGTTTCATGCGCCACCTTCTCCGCTTCGGGGAGAAGGGATCAAGGGGTGTGAACAATTACAAATAAATGTATTTATAAGTTTTGTTTAAGAATTTTGCATGACGCTATCGTTTACTTTTTGCCCATATTATTTTAGTATTTGTCACTCGTTTAGGTTAGATAGAGGTTGATATTATGCGCAATTATTTAAGTAACCTGCTCCAGCAAGTGGATTATGCCACTACTTTTTCTACTGAATTCATTTTTAATGGTAAGCCCTATGAGATAGGTATTTCTTTATTTCCTAAAGAGAATAGTTTAACAAACTGGTTTTGCAAAACTGTTAAATCAAATTTAACTGTATTTTCCTCTGCAAGTAAATCGACTGCTTCGTCGGCTTTACGCTTTATGCTTGGCACTGCATTGAGTATTGGTCTAGCCAGTGCAAAATCAAATGATCCTAGTAACGACTGGGTGGTGACATCTACCCATTATAATGGCAGTCAGCCTGACTACAGTGCAATTACTGTATTTGTTGAACAAGATAATGAGAATCACGACCTGTTTCGCACCTATGCAAGTACGCTACTTCAACTGGCCTTAAATTCCACGAGTGATGAAATTTTCGGTTATGACTTACCGGGTTGTGATACACCACTGCAAGGGATGAGTTGCTATCGTCAACAATACCCGGATCCCATAGAAAACCCCAATCATGTCATGGTATCGCAGCTGTGGGCATTATTTAATAATACGTCAGAAAATATGGAACGTTATGCACAACAAGCGTCTTTATGGTTATCAGCAGCTAAAGAATTAGATGATATTCAACAAGCCGAACGTTTTATGGTTCTTATATTGATTGGTTGGATATTTGGTGTTGGCACGCCATTTTGTGTTAGGCAATGTGCAAGGTCGTCTATGCTTAGTAACTTAGACGGTACGCCGATAAGCGAGCGCAGGGAGCTTTATATTGATCTGACTAAAATGGTGGTGGTAATAGGAAGCGGATCAGCGCTTCTATTTCTTGTTTTAGACGCACCTTTGATGGCCTTGATGTCATCATCCTACAGTCTTGGTGTTGCGTTTGGTTTATGTTGTGCTGCCTGTGCATCAGGCGGTTTAGTGGGAACGACGATAGCGTTGTATAACCGACTCACACGTATGCGCGATACTTACTGTCTGCGTGCAGTAAACTCTGGTTTTGATACTGTAAGAGATTGTTGGCATCGTTTATTCAGAACGGGTGAGCGTGCTCCATTGCTGCTTCAACATCAGCAGAATCCGGAACTAGTAGAAATAGTTCATGCACCTCAATAACATTAACTTTTATGCTCCCATGCGTCCGTTGCATTGAGCGAAGCAAAAACCACGGCTAAAGCCGATTGCCAATGCGGTGCCAGCGGATGTCATGGTGTTCGGAATCCCAGCTCATGAAAATCAGCATGGCCCGACCGATGAAATCGTCGATGGGAACAAATCCCCAGGAGCGACTGTCGTCACTGTCATCGCGATTATCACCCATCATGAAATAGGTATCTTTCGGGACCACGAGGTCTTTAAAATCTTCCCCCCGCCGATCCTCGCGAATCAGAATCTCGTGTTTTATTCCTTGCAAATTCTCCTTATAAACCATAGCCGGGTACTTCTGACCATCGTCACCAATCTCATCTGAGTTTTTTACAAAAGTTTGTTTCTGCACTTTACCATTGATGTAGAGGACTTTGTGAACGTAACTAACGTGATCCCCGGGAACACCAATCACACGTTTTACAAAAGTCACGGCTGGATTCACGGGCCAATTAAATAAGGCAATTTGCCCCGGCTTTGGATAGCCAACTGCAAAAAATATTTTCTCCCACAAAGGAGAACGCAAACCATAGTCATATTGATTGACTAAAATCATGTCGCCCGGCATAATCGTTGGCTCCAAAGAACCGGTCGGCACTCGATAAGGCTGGAATAAAAACGAACGGATAATTAACACCACCAACAAAACAGGGAAAAATGATCGCGCGTAATCAATCACAACCGGATGCTTTTTACCATTCACCACAATTTTTCGGCACCGGCGCCAAATAATATCAACCAGGCAAATCACGCCAGTAAAAATCGTCAACAAACTCAGTATATTTAAAAAATTAAAAATCATGTTCCTATCCGTCCAATACTCGGCACGGTATAAACCGCTAAACCACGGAACACATAGGACTGCTGTGCATTAGGCACTTGTCCTGGTGCCGTGTGTCCAAATAAACTCACTTTGACGCCATTCGCACCAGCCGCCGAAACGAGTTTTTGTATGTATTGAACCAACAATAACTCGCTCTCTCGAGTGGCCAGTTTAGAATGCAATTGAACATTAACAAGAGCTAACGAACGATAGGTTAATGGCGTCGTGTTGGCATTATAAAAAGTAACTTGATTGGGAGAAACTGGCGCTTGAAATCTGCCTATCGGTAACAATATCCCAGCAGGTAAAATCGGCGTCGTCGGAACGATAAAATAAACGATGATCACCACAATGACAGCGATGAGGGCTGCCACAAAGCTACGCATACTTTTCTCTCCCTGTGAAATCTTTACATCAGCTCAGGCATTTTATCCTGAACTTGCGAGAACACTCTACCATGGCAGGCGGATGTTTCCAAGCAGAAACGAAACCGTTTTTCAACCTAGAAAATGCAGTGGGGCGGGTTTATCGGGTGTAACAATGGTTGGCGTTATTCCGAGGAAGGCTGGCTGTAAATTTTATCCAGCAATTGCTTTAAATCGTTTGCTTTTTGCGGATTTGCTGCAATTGAAACCGTTTTAGCTTGTGGCAGTGCCATGATGGGGCCGCTGAAAGTGCGGTGTAAATATAAAGGAACCACCAATCCCTGTCCTGGCATCAATGTGTTGGTCGGCAAGCGATTGACTTCTGCTAAGAAGGAAACACCCATGTGGTAATTGCTGGCAATACTTGCTAAGGTTTCGCCGGAACGCACTTCATGATATTCCCAAGAAACATGCTCTTTTCCAGTGGCTGCAGAAAGATTTTTTTCAAAGGTTTTAGCGGCGGAATACGGCACAAGCAATGTGTAAACACCGTTAGGATTGCTTGCCCAGCGCAACATCCCGGGATTTAATTGACGAATGGCTTGTGTCGAAACGTGTGCTAAACGACTCGCCTCAACCAAATCAATTTGTGAATTCATGTTCACCGCAAAAAAATAAGGATGATCTGGAATGTGAGGTAAATGCACCCCATAATACTGGGGATTTTTTATGATGGCAGCGAGCGCTAACAATTTCGGAACATATTCCCGTGTTTCATTGGGTAAAGGTAGGTTCCAAAAATCCGTACTGATTTTCCACTGCTGATTATAGGATTGCGCCCCCTGAACCGCACCAATTCCCGCATCATAAGCTGCTGCGGCTAATGTCCATCGGTGAAAAATATCGTGCAACGTACAGAGATAGTTGAGCGCCGATTGCGTCGACACAATCGTGTCACGGCGACCGTCATACCACCAATCGATGTCTAAACCAAAACTCGATGCGGTACCCGGCATCATTTGCCATAACCCGGTCGCGCCTGCTTTCGAATAAGCAAAGGGATCATAGCTACTTTCAATCATGGGCAATAGCGCAAACTCAGCTGGCATGTCACGTTTTTGCGTTTGTTGAAACACATAATAAAGGTACGGCACCGAATTATTTAACATTTCATTCAAAGCGCCACGGTGACTCAAAAACCAAATCAATTGGTGCCGAATGTCAGGACGGTCCACGGCATCATTTAACGTGAAATGCTGAGCCAAATCACGCCAAAAAAGAGAAGGTGCTTGGATGTGTTGATGACGGTGAAAAAGAGAAGTTGAGGTTGCCGAATGAGCAATCGCCTGCTGATGAATCAGGGCTGGGTGAATGGCTTTCCCATACAAAGCGGCATTAATGGCACTGACTTCTTGTGCAGCTAACGTTTGTTCTGAGACTGGCGATGCCATCACAGCACCAATGGCCATGAGCATGGCTAGCCCAGACAGTATTCGCCATTTCCTTAAGTTTCCCATACCCTACCCTCAAGATTGCTCGCTGTTCACGAAACTCGTATCAAAAATTGACAGCCGCATTGAACTTCTTTAATCTTCGCTTAATCTACCCGATAAACCTTAAGGAAATATTAAATATCTTGCGAGGTCCAGTCATGAAGCCATTTTTTCAACGGCTTATCGCCAGTTTGGCCCCTCTCCTGGCCATGGTTATCTTCGTGATTATCTTCATTTTGGGGATATTTGTCTTTTCTTACTTGTTAATTTTCGTGGCTATCATTGGGCTGGCTTTATTCATTGTTTCATTCATTCGCTCCAAGTTAACCCGACAAAAAAAGAGCCCCCACCCCAAGCATTCCCAGGGGCGGTTGATCGAACACCATGAGATTCAAGAAAACGACGAAAAAAAGTAAGAGCCTGTTTACAATGCTACTGGGTTTTGCGTTATTCGTTGATTTTCTGTGCTCCGTTGCTCATTTACTTTAAAAGCTCTTTCGGTGCCACATAAGGTTTTCCTAAATGTTTTGCCACACCGCGGTGGGTAATGTGGCCCTCAAAAACATTTAACCCATCTAAGAAATAACTGTCATCGAACAGCGCTTGTCGAAATCCTTTATTGGCTAAAGCAATCACGTAAGGCAAAGTCGCATTGTTCAAGGCTAAGGTCGATGTTCTCGGTACCGCACCCGGCATGTTAGCCACACAATAATGCACGATGTGCTCAACCACATAAGTGGGGTCTTTGTGCGTCGTTGGGTGGCTTGTTTCAAAGCATCCACCTTGGTCAATGGCTACATCCACCATGACCGAACCCGGTCGCATCTTCGAGAGCATTTCTTTTGGCACTAACTTCGGTGCCGACTCACCCGGCACGAGAATAGCACCAATCACCAAATCCGCATCAATGACGTATTGTTCAATGCTAGCTTCGGTGGAGTAAGCGGTATTGAGCATTCCACCAAACTGTAAATCCAGCTCTTGCAAACGTCGCAGTGATTTATCCAACACCGTCACCTGGGCTTTTTTACCCATGGCCATTCGAACCGCGTTTGTCCCAACCACACCACCACCGATAACAGTGACTTTTCCAGGATAAACTCCCGGCACGCCGCCCAATAAAATACCCGCACCACCGGTGGGTTTTTCGAGGCAATGTGCGCCCGCTTGAATCGCCAGCCGTCCAGCCACTTGGCTCATCGGTGATAACAAAGGCAAGCCGCCTTCTGAAGACGTTACCGTTTCATACGCGATTGCGACACAACCCGATTGTATCAACGCCTCTGCTTGCTTTGGATCGGGCGCTAAATGCAAATAAGTAAAAAGCACTTGGCCTTCACGCAGTAACTTATATTCACTCGACTGTGGCTCCTTCACTTTCACGATCATGTCGGCTTGTGCGTACACTTCTTCGATTGTGTCGGCGATTTTCGCACCCATGGCGAGATAGGCATCATCAGTAAAATTAATCGCCTCACCCGCATTGTGCTGAACGATCACCTCATGTCCATGACTAATCAACTCCCTAACACTGTAAGGCGTCAACCCCACGCGGTATTCTTCGGTTTTAATTTCTTTTGGTACACCAATTAGCATGTGATATCTCCCAATCAATAACCCAGTTTACTTAAAGCCTCTTCCCATTGGGGAAAAATATCGTTCACGTCGCCCACTAAACCATAGTCTGCCACTTGGAAAATCGGCGCTTCCGGGTCTTTGTTAATGGCCACAATCACCTTGCTGTCTTTCATCCCGGCGAGATGTTGAATGGCCCCCGAAATGCCAACGGCGAAATAAAACTTTGGCGCAACGATTTGGCCCGTTTGCCCGACCTGAAAATCATTGGGTGCTAAACCTGCATCTACCGCGGCACGTGATGCACCAATCGCTGCGCCCATTCGTGTGGCAATTTTGATTAAGCGCGAAAAATTAATTTTATTCTGCAATCCACGTCCACCCGAAATCACAATATCCGCCACGCTTAATTCCGGGCGGTCTCCGCCGTGCAGTTCTTCAGAAATAAATTCCGACTGTCGGTTATCCGACACAAAATTCACTTCCGTGATCGGTGCCAAACGCTGTGTTTGATCACTCGGCAGAAAAGACGTCGTACGAACCGTTACCACTTGAACTGGATCGTCGGAACGAACCGTTGCAATTGCATTTCCCGCGTAAATCGGTCGTTCGTAAGTGCGTTCGTCAATCACCGCGATTATATCACTCACCTGCGCCACACCCAGCAAACCAGCCACACGCGGCATGACATTTTTCCCAAACGTGGTTGCTGGCGCAAAAAGATGTGTCGCTCTTTTGGCACACTTCAAAACCAGCGGGGCCAAACGTTCAGGCAATGGGTGCGCATAATCGGGATGATCCACCAACAGCACTTCACTCACACCATCCACCGCTGCGATTGATTCTGCAACTGCCCGACATCCTTCACCCGCCACCAATACCCGAACCGGCAAATGCATTTCCTTCGCCGCAGTGATAGTAGCTAGAGTCACCACGCGAGGCGTTTTATGGTTGTGTTCGGCCAACACTAAAACGCTCATATAGCCACCTTCTTTTCTAGTTTCAATAGCGACAGTATTTCACTGATATCATTCACCTTTCTTCCTGATTGTCGCCCGGGTGGTGGCGTGATTTTTAACACGGTCTGGTGCGATTTTAAATCAATGGACAAATCGCTCAATACAATCGTCTCTAACGCCTTCGACTTTGCTTTCATGATATTGGGCAGCGAAGCGTAGCGTGGAATATTAAGGCGTAAATCCGTGGTAATAACCGCAGGAAGCGAAAGGCGAATCGTTTCCAAACCCCCATCAACTTCACGAACCACTTCGGCATGTTGACCGGCAATTTGAAGCTTGGATGCATAGGTTCCTTGTGGCCAGCCCAATAAAGCCGCCAGCATTTGCCCGGTTTGATTACAATCGTCATCAATCGCTTGTTTCCCTAAAAAAACAAGCATTGGCTTTTCTTTCTCAACAATCACTTTAAGTATTTTCGCGACTTGAACCGGTATTAGTGCTTCATCCGTGCTGACCAGAATGGCTCGATCGGCGCCAAGTGCCAAGGCTGAACGCAAAGTTTCTCGTGAAACAGAGCTGCCAATCGACACGACAATCACCTCATTGACAATCCCCTTTTCTTTTAAGCGCATGGCTTCTTCCACCGCTATTTCATCAAAGGGATTCATCGACATTTTAACGTGATCCATTTCAACGCCAGTTTGATCCGCTTTGACGCGAACCTTGACGTTAAAATCAATGACGCGCTTAACCGCAACGAGTATTTTCTTCACGCAAAAATTTCCTTGAAAAAGTCTTTCATGTAAATCCATGAGCGTTTATCGGCGAGCGCATTGTAAACCGTTCCAAAACCCGGATCGTTCGCCTCAGGATTGGTAAACGCATGCAAGGTTTTTCCAAAAATAAGCAACTGCCAATCCACCTCAGCATCCGTCATTTCCTTTTCAAATGTCGAAACCCTATCCGCCGTTACCATCGGATCGTCGTGCCCATGCATCGCCAACACCTTCGCTCGAATTTTCTTTTTTGGGATTCGCTCATCGGAATGCAATAAACCATGAAAACTCACTACACCCTTTAAATCAATACCGCTTCTTGCTAAATCCAAGGCACATAAACCACCAAAACAATACCCGATCGCACCGATCTGGCCCGTCTCCACAATGGCGAATTGTTTCGCTGCTTCAAAACCCGCGAGCAAGCGTTTTTGCAGGAGCAAGCGATCGTTGAGCAGCGGCGTCATCAATTTAGCATTTGATTCTTTGTCCTTTCCCAAAATACCCTTTCCGTAAACATCCAGCGCAACACCAACGTATCCCAACTCAGCCAAGCGCTTTGCTTTTTCACACACAAAAGCATCTCGACCTGCCCACGCATGAGCAATCAATACACAAGGGCGCTTCTTTTTAATGGCATCATCAAAAGCGAGAAAGGCTTCCAATTTTGCTTCACCCGCTTGGTAATCCAGTGCTTGGGTTTGAATCATCAGGCTTTCCTCCTAGAAATCAAGAATACTACACTGCTTTCATCCCACCCTCAAATGACTTAAGCTGTCCAAATGGAACGCGAATCGATGGAATTTGATGTGCTAATCGTTGGCGCTGGACCGTCTGGGCTCTCCGCTGCGATTCGACTCGCCCAGTTGAACCAAAAAAACAAGCAAGGCTTATCAATTTGTGTTGTTGAAAAAGGTGCACAAGTGGGCGCACACATTATTTCAGGCGCCATTTTAGAACCGATTGCATTAAATGAGCTCTTACCCGATTGGCGCGCAAAACAAGCGCCGGTAAAAGTGGCCGTCAAAGAAGATGCTTTTTATTACCTCTCAAAAAATCGCGCTCGTCGAGATGACCTTCTTTGGCGATGGCGCGACCGCACAAGGGTCGGTTTATGAGGCCATGA
>CAYGED010000042.1:0-8476 GCA_964348555.1 uncultured Coxiellaceae bacterium | reverse complement strand
GCACCCAACGTAAAATAATAAAATGCGGATGCCAAAGCATCTGCATCGCCGGTAGGTTAAACAAAGACAGGCCAAACCCAAATAAAGTTAGGATGAGGGATTCCGTGATGATCATACAAACCCAAGACAACAAGGGAGCGAGAACCAATCCAGCCAGCAATTTCGAGATTATCATTTCTGTTTGTGAGATGGGCATGGATTGCCAAAACAAAACGCTTCCATTTTTTCGGTCATGATAAAGACTACCTAAAAAATAATGGAACACGATCAACCACAAAGTAACATTAAATATTCTCGACAGACGAACGATATCATTTGAAATGGCAGCATCGCTCACGTAAGTCCGCCAATTCACTGCCTCAATGTCAATGTTCGATATTGAAAAAATAAATAAAGCAATCGCGGCTAAAATAACTAAAATAGTACCCACGCTCATTGGAATAAGCAAAAAACTGCGGCGGCATTCCCACCATTCACGCCGAACTAGAGTGGCTAACTTCATGGTTGCTACCTCCGATGCATTTTGGCAACAAAAATATCGCTCACACTGGGCACAGATAATTCGCCTAATTGTGATAGCGCCTGTTTATTGGCTTGTTCGAATAGACACTTTATTCGACCGAACTGCCGATGAACCGATAATGGGTTAAATTGTCTCAAACGCTCCTCGTTTTCAAATGGAGCGATAACTTCGATGAAATGATTCCGGTAATCGCTGAGCGAGATGCTCAATGCGACCTCACCTTCGTCGATCATGATGACATCCGTCAAGATGGACTCGACTTCTTCAACTTGGTGGGTAGTCACAAGGATACTTTTTTCATTCGTAAAGTAATGATCAAGAAGGTCACGGTAAAATGCTTTTCGAGAGAGAATATCAAGTCCTAAAGTAGGCTCGTCCAAGACAAGAATTTCAGCGTCAATGGCCATGACAAGGATTAAATGCAACTGGGCCACCATTCCCTTCGATAAATGCTTAACTTTTTGGTTTGGTTTGATATTGGCCTTTTTAAGCCATTGCTTCGCCTTTTCTCGATTAAAACGGGGATGTACACCCGCCACAAACTTAACGGCATTCTTGACCTTAAGCCATCGCGGCAAGATGGCCACATCGGAAATAAAGCAAAGGCGCTTCATGATTTGCTTACGCTGGAAGCGAGGGTTCTTACCCAACACGCTGACGGATCCCCGATAGGACGTCAAACCCAGTAAGGTCTTCAATAAAGTGGTCTTACCAGCCCCATTGAGTCCGATCAGGCCGATGATCTGCCCTTTTCCAATTGTCAGATTAACGCCTTTTAAAACGCGTTTTCGACCATAGGATTTGCTCAACTCCTCCAGCTGGATAACCGGGTTGTCCATTCAAGTGACTCCTTCAATGTAAACCAAGATTTTGACTCAGCTCGTTCGAATGAGCAAGCTCAGAAAAAGACTTAGAAAGACTTTCACCAAAAGAACCTTCGGAGTAAACTAGTGCCTGCACCATGAAGAGACATTATTACCAACCTTTTGTTAGCATTTTCTTGTTTGCCTGGATGATGGTGTTGCCCTGCTTCGCAAAGGCAGCCGTTTATCAAATAGAATTGATCGTCTTTTCACACTTTACTCCAAAAAGTGTAACGCAAGAGCAATGGCCTAAAATCAATCCAAGTGCCTATGCTTTCCCCAATGCGATTTCACTCAAACCGAGTGCTAACGGTTACCACTACTTTACCGAACTGGCACCCAATCGGATGATGCTGAACCGAGAGGCGTTAGAGTTGGAAAAAAATCCGAATTACCAGGTGCTGATGCACCTTGCTTGGTTGCAACCCGTCTACGCGCATGCCAATACCATCCAATTAACAACCCATTCACTGCCCAGCAACAGCCGCACCAAAGAAATTAACGGTGTCATGCGCATCAGTGTTGAACGGTATTTTGATGTACACTTTAATTTGCTTTTTGCTGTACCCGGCAGTCGTCTGTCCTCCTTGGCACGCAATGATTATTTTAATGGGGCAAACACGGTTTACTTTCACTTGAATGAAATGCGCCGTATGCGAAGTAATGAATTAAATTATATTGACTATCCGCTTTATGGAATTTTAATAAAAATTAAACCCATCCACGCTTAAAAAAAGCACGTCGTCTATTCATGCTCTGGGGCCACCATATAAATCCCTGGCGCATTTCGTAAATAACCTTTGTAATCCATTCCATAACCAAACACATAATGATTATCGACTTGCAGCCCACTAAAATCAGCGTGCTTGTGACCTTCGGGCAGCCGAGCGTGGCACTTATCCACTAGGACAGCGGAATAAACTTTTATGGCCCCTTGATCTTGGCAAAAGCGAATAACGGCACCCAGTGTCACCCCGCCATCCAAAATATCATCCACCACGACCACCGTACGCCCTTTCATGTTACACGTAGGCTTAACCTTCCACTGTAAATCTTTTCCTTTCGTGTCGTTGCGATAACGGGTTGCGTGAATATAATCAACCTCTAATGGAAAATCTAAGCGAGGGAGCAAATTACCCAAGGGAACAATTCCACCAACAACCACGCAAATAAAAATAGGGTTTGCCTGTGTTAATGCTAAGCTAATTTCTGCAGCCATCCGATCTAAAGCGGCCTCGACGTCATGCTTGGAATAAAGGCATTTTGCTTTAGAAAAGACCTCACGTATGTGTTCGGGTACAATCATCTTTTCGCCTTCAAGAGTTTCCTCGCTGAGGACCATAATGCTCTCCTTTTTTTCGGATCGATGAGAAAACATCTTCGGGTAGATCCAGCGTACGCGTTGGGAATGCGCATTCTGCACCATGTTCTGCAACGATGTCTAATACTTTTAAGAGCACGTCTTGCTGCACCGTTTGAAACTTTACCCACGCCGTTATCTTTGTGAAAGTGTAGATCAGAATATTCAGAGACGAAGCGCCAAATTCATATAAGTTGACGAAGGTTGTACATTGAGGATCAATTTCTGGGTGCTCATTCAGCATTTTTTCAATGTCTTTTGTCAAACCGGCAATTTTGCTCGCGTCACTATAACGAACACCCAAAGTTAACTTAATTCGTCGATTCATCATTCGAGATGGATTTTCCAGCGCAATATTGGCCAAAATACCATTGGGAACGAAAAGTGGCCGTTGATCGAAGGTGCGAATCCGTGTTAAACGCCAGCCGATATTTTCAACCGTCCCTTCAATCTCACGGTCCGGCGAACGTATCCAATCACCCACTGAAAAAGGACGATCCCAATAGATCATCATCCCACCAATAAAATTAGCCAAACTATCTTTGGCCGCAAAGGCGATAACAGCACCTCCAACACCACCAAAAGCCAGCAAGGCTGACATTTTCACGCCCATCATTTGCAACATCATGAGCAAAGTAATGGCGATTAAGGTGATGCGTGCCACTTGGCTCATCGCATGAATACTGGTTTCATCACTGATTTTGCCAACGCCTTCTTTGGTTCGATGCGTAATCCCATTCTCCACTCGCCGTATGAAGCGAATCCCAAACCAAAGGGCAAATAACAAGGTCATTAATCGCTGAAACATCCCAATCGAACTGATAAAGCCGTCGGTGAATTCAAGATGGCTTGCGATAACAGAGAGGCTGAGCGTAGCAACAATCGCGGTAATGTAAACTTGAAATGGCGCATGGAAGGCTTCCAAAAAGGATCGACGCCAAACGTTGTGTTTTTTGAGAAACCGTGGCAACAAACGACGATAGAGCAGCCATTCAAAGAGGTTCACGATCAAACCCAACAATACCATGGCGCCAATTTTGACTAGCCAGTCATGCGCATTGATAATGTCGCGCCATGCAGAAACTGAAGTTGTCAACGTCCTCTCCCGATCAAGTTTTTATAATACAACAAATTGGCTTTCGTTGGCATTTGAGCTTCTCACAGGCGCAGTTAAGCGATGTTTAATGGGTACGCACCAGAACTTTTTGGAGAAAAACCCCTAGCCGCTCTATCGCTTTCTCATCGGGGCGATGGGAGTTCAGTCCATCAATAACCTCAATGGCCCCTTTACGGTTGTTACAAATAGTTAAAAAATTACAACCTGCTTCAAGGGCGAGGGATGAGCGATCCACATAACTGCCCATGCTAGCAGCGCCCGCCATACTGAGATCGTCGCTCATCACCACACCCTGAAACCTGAGTGAATCGCGCAAGACTGTTTCGAGCCAATAGCGTGAAAAACAAGCTGGTTTTGGATCTGCAGCTGCATAAATCACGTGAGCGGGCATTACGGCATCGAGTGAAGGGCATAAGCGATTAAAAGGAATGAGGTCGCAGGCTTCGAGCTCCTGATAAGTTCGTGTGTCAACGGGCAGATTTTCATGTGAATCGAGCACGACCCCACCATGACCGGGGAAATGCTTTCCTACAGCAGGCATCGCTTCTGTGTGCAGCGCATCAATCAATGTTTGCGCGAGGTTAGCGACTAACATAGGATCGCGACCAAAACTTCGCCCGGCAATCACTGTACTCACTCCAAGGTCAATATCTAAAACAGGCGTCAAATTGATATCAATACCCACTGTTTTCAACTCCCTCGATAAAGTTTGGATGGTTTGATGCAACACCTTTTTTGCCTGGTTTGAATCTTGCTGATACAAAACACCAAACTCCCCCATACTTGGAACGGGTGTGAATCCCTCACGAAAACGTTGCACACGACCACCTTCTTGGTCAACCGCAATAAATAAATCGCTTCGACACTGTTTAATTTGCTTCGTTAACTCCCTCAGCTGCTTCCGATTCACGTAATTTCGAGTAAACAAAATAATGCCCGCAATGGAAGGGTGCTGCAAGATGTCACGCTCTTCGGGCATCAGTAAATGCGTATCTAAATCAGTGATGATGAATCCATGAGTTTTCATCCTAAACCTCAAGTGGGATCTTCCGTCTCTTTCAGAAATTTGATTTCTTCTTCAGTCGAATTTCGCTTTAATATAACATTTCGCTGTGGAAAGCGACCGAAGCGCCGAATGACATCGTAATGATGATTGGCGAATTTAGAAAAACTTTCATAAATGATTTGAGTTTCTGGAAATGCCAATTCAACTAAAATTTGATAAGATCGAATGGACATTTCTTGATACGTTAAATGCTCTGAGTGCAATAATGGAAAATAATAAAAGACGCGTTCGATCAAACTTAATTGATGATCATCCTGATCCTGCAAGCCTTTCATACAAACGCCTAAAGCATAATCATCTTGCGCATAAGCTGAAGGGTTATCCCGGTGAATGTGCCGAGAAAACTGGTCTAAAATGATAATTAGCGCCAACTGACCTCGTGGCGATTTCTCCCATTTGGCATACTCACCACTGCTTGCTCGTTTGAGATCCAGAGTAAATTTATCACGAATGTCGGCATCCACTTCTGGGCTTTCACCAAACCAAATGCGCGCACGATTTTCCGATGGGACAATCGTTTTCTCTACTCGGCCAAACCAAAATTTAATTATTTCTTCTGCGCGTTCCATTATTTTTTTATTCCTCATTTCCAGCGTCAATGTAAACTTGGTCGCCCGAGGAAACCAAATCATACAACTCAATGATGTCATTGTTTCGCATACGAATACAACCTCGAGAACCCGGTTGACCCATAACGACATCATCGGGGGAGCCATGAATATAGACAAAACGGCGCATGGTATCAACATTGCCAAGGCGATTTTTCCCAACTTCAAGGCCACTCAGCCATAAGATACGAGTTAAAATCCAATCGCGATTTGGATAAGTCTGCCTAAATTCGGGTGTAAAAACTTCTCCTGTGGGTCGACGATCAATAAAAACTGTGTTCGCTGCCTGCCCTTTGCCAATCTTCGCACGAATTTGATGCCAACCACGCGGTGTCTTTTCACTGTTCATTCGTTCACCGGGCCCCTTCCCCGAAGTTGAAATGGAATAATGGCCAACCACCTCTTTCTCTTGATAAACAAGCATGGTTTGTGAGGGAATGTGAATCGTAATTTGCACGCATCTATTGTAACAGGCCTAAGAGCCTGTCTCCACATTGTTTAATGGCTGCAAATTCAATGGCGAGCCAGCTAGAAAAAAGAAACAAGATAGCGAGTCACTGACTCAAACAGTTGAGGGTCTTCGCTATCGAACCAGGTGGCATCCTCCCATCGACGTAACCAAGTGAGTTGTCGTTTGGCCAGTTGGCGAGTGGCAGCAATCGCCTTTTCTCGCATTATTTCCTGATCGTAATCACCCATCAAGTGAGCCCATGCTTGCCGATAGCCAACGGTTCGCATCGAGGGCGAATCTTTTGTTAAATCACCTCGATCAATCAGTTTTTTTACTTCGTCAATAAAATTATTTTTTACGATCTGATTAAAACGATCAGCAATCCGTTGGTGTAGCATTTTTCTGTCTTCAGGGGCGATGACGATATTGATAAACTCGTGTGGCATCGGCGAAAATTGGTGTAACTTCTGTAAGGCACTCAGTGGCTGACCAGTCAGGTAATACACTTCAAATGCTCTTTGAATACGTTGCACATCGTTCGCGTGGATCTGTTGTGCGGCTTCAGGATCAATATCGCTTAATTTTTTATGCAAATGGGCCATACCCAATTGATCGATTTCGTGTTGTATTTTTCTTCGGATGGGAGGGTTTGCGCTGGGTAGATTTGAAAAGCCACGTTGAATCACGTGAAAATACAACATGGTTCCACCCACCAATAAAGGAATTTTTCCTCGAGAATGAATTTCACCAATGATTTTGCGCACATCCAAATAAAAGCGACCCGCTGAATAAGGCTCATGGGGATCACAAATATTTAAAAGATGGTGAGGCGCTTGAGATAATTGGTTGGCATCGGGTTTTGCTGTACCAATGTCCATACCGCGATAAACCATGGCGGAGTCAACGCTAATAATTTCAAATGGAAATCGTTTGACTAATGCTATTGCTAAGGCCGTTTTTCCACTTGCCGTGGGCCCCATTAAACAAACAACTTTCAATTAACGGCCTCGTAAAAAAAAGCGATCAAGTTCGGTCAAAGTGATTTCCTTCCACGTGGGGCGTCCGTGATTACAATGGCCGGCATGTTCGGTATTTTCCATCTCTCGAAGGAGCACATCCATTTCAATTAAAGACAAGCGACGATGTGCGCGGACGGCTGCATGACAAGCGAGTGTGGCTAACACGCGCAATATATTTTCATCGATTCGTGTCGATACTTCCTGTGCAATTAAATCCGCTAAGACATCACGAAATAACGCCGGCATGTCTTTCGTTCTCGCCAAAAGCACTGGCGTACTTCGGATAATGATTAAATTGGGCCCTATGGTATCCGACGAAAAACCGATTGCTGAAAAAAATTCTTTATTGGCCAGATACACTTCGATTTCTATTGGAGCGAGCGACAGTGTGATTGGAACCAATAATTCCTGCACAGCCATTTTTTGTGACGACCATTCCCGCTTCATTTTTTCATATAGCATTCGCTCGTGTGCGGCATGCATGTCCACCACAACAAGGCCTTTTTTATTTTGAGTCAATATATAAATATCGTGAAGTTGAGCAATGGCATGACCCAACGGATATTCCGGTGATTGAGAAAGTGGTATTTTTTTTTCAAAAATACCCGTAATCGTATGCGCCGCTTCAGCATGATAAGTTTCCTGGAAATCTTCAATTTTCATTGGCATGTGCGTTTGCATGGGAATAATGGCACGAGGCATCGTTGCCGGTACAGCATCGATGTTAATATCCGCCGGTTTTAATGCTTTTAGCGTTTCAGCCACGGCCGTTTTAATAAAATCATGAACCAACCTGGATTCCCGGAACCGGACTTCTTGCTTGGTGGGATGCACGTTGACATCAATCGTAGCAGGATCGACCGTTAGATATAATAGATAAACCGGATGGCGATCGTGAAACATCACATCGTGAAAAGCCTGCTGCAATGCGTGAGTAACAAGCTTGTCGCGAATAAATCGATTGTTGATGTAAAAATACTGCAAATCCGGTTGGCTTCGCGTGTAAGTTGGCTCAGCAATCCACCCCGTGAGCTTCATTCCAGCACGTTCGTATTCCAACTTAACCGCGTGTGCAACAAATTCTTCACCCAGCAATTGAGTCAAACGAAACAAGCGATCGGTATTACTCTCAGCACGAGGTAAGTCAAAAATCACTTGGTCGTTGTGCGTCAATGAAAAAGCCACATCAAAAGCGACTAATGCTATCCGCTCAACGACTCGCTGAATATGTTGGAATTCCGTTTTTGGAGTTCGAAGAAATTTTCGACGAGCCGGGGTATTGTAAAATAAATCCTCGACAACAATGCTTGTTCCCGAAGGATGTGCCGCGGGAACAACACCCGAAATGCCTTCGCCATCACTCTTTATTATGCTCGCCTGTGGGGCCTCAGGCTGTTTTGAAATCAGTTGAATGCGAGACACAGCCGCCATACTCGAGAGAGCCTCACCACGAAAACCCAGTGTTTGAA
>CAYGED010000041.1:0-8585 GCA_964348555.1 uncultured Coxiellaceae bacterium | reverse complement strand
AAAGAAAGTAGCCTAATAAATGCTAATATTAAGCTAATTTTCAATAGTGCTTTCAAGATATATCGCTTATACTAATGATTTATAGGCATCTGTACAAATTACGGTGGCCTTGAAGTGGTTAGGGAGATCAGTACGGCCATGCCGCGAAGCCCAGAAAAGAACCTTATTGTTGCTCTGGATATCGGAACGAGCAAAATTGCCGCCTTGGTTGGAGAAGTTGGCGCTGATAATCAAATTGAAGTGATTGGTTTTGGAACACATCCTTCGCGTGGTTTAAAACGAGGCGTTGTTGTTAATATTGAGGCCACTGTCCAATCCATCCAGCGCGCGATCGAAGAAGCCGAATTAATGGCGGGCTGCGATATTCATTCGGCTTATACAGGAATTGCCGGTAGTCATATTCGAAGTTTAAATTCTCATGGCATTGTTGCCATTCGTGATCGTGAAGTCAATCAATCCGATGTTGATCGTGTCATCGATGCCGCAAAAGCAGTTGCTATTCCAGCGGATCAAAAAATTCTACACATCTTACCGCAAGAATTTATTATCGACAATCAAGAAGGTGTTCGCGAACCGGTTGGCATGTCCGGCGTTCGATTAGAAGCAAAGGTTCACATTGTCACGGGTGCTGTTAGCGCAGCGCAAAATATCACAAAATGCGTGCGCCGCTGTGGCCTTCAAGTGGGTGACATTGTTCTCGAACAATTGGCTTCGAGTCATGCTGTATTGACGGAAGATGAAAAAGAATTGGGTGTTTGTATGGTGGATATCGGTGGGGGTACAACCGATATCGCTATTTTTACCGAAGGATCGATACGTCACACAGCGGTTATTCCCATTGCTGGAGATCACGTCACGAATGATGTGGCTGTTGCTTTACGCACCCCCACGCAATGTGCTGAGCAAATTAAAATTCAACACGCTTCAGCATTACCCAATGAAATGGATCCGCAAGAAATGATTCCAGTGCCGGGTGTCGCAAAGCGTCCGCCCAAAGAGATTCAAAAGAAAGCGTTAGCGCAAGTCGTTGCGGCGCGTTATGAAGAACTGTGCGAATTAATTTTGGCAGAATTGCGTCGAAGTGGTTTTGAAGATTTAGTTGCGGCTGGAATTGTTTTCACCGGCGGTGCTTCGCGCGTTCCAGGATTAATTGATTTAGCAGAAAATATTTTTAAAATGCCGGTGCGATTAGGAATGCCACAACACGTAAATGGTCTTGTGGATGTGCGGGATAATCCCATCTTTGCAACGGGTGTTGGATTGTTATTACACGGACACCAAAATAATTTAGCAGGCGCGACGCGCCCGGAAATAAATACGAGCGCCCGAAGTGTGTGGCAACGGATGAAAAGTTGGTTTCAAGGGAATTTTTAAATGTGTGTGATCTTAAAGGAGATAAGCCATGTTTGAGTTAGGCGATGCAGCATCGCAAAATGCGCGGATCCAAGTTATCGGTATTGGTGGTGGTGGAAATAACGCTATCCAGTACATGATTGAGCAAGATGTCGATGGTGTTGAATTTGTGTGTGCAAACACGGATGCACAAGCGATTGCACGGTCTAGCGCGCGAGTTGTCTTGCAGCTGGGCGATGAAATTACCAAAGGCCTTGGCGCAGGAGCTGACCCTGAGATTGGGAAGCGGTCTGCGGAAGAGGCACGCGATCGCATTCGGGAAGTGTTGTCGGGCACGGACATGGTGTTTTTGGCAGCGGGAATGGGTGGTGGAACGGGTACTGGTGCGGCGCCTGTCTTTGCTGAAATAGCCAAAGAACTCGGCATTCTGACGGTCGCCGTGGTCACTAAGCCTTTTGGCTTTGAGGGGAAAAAGCGGATGATGGTTGCCGAAGAGGGAATCCGAGCCCTTGGCAAGCACGTGGATTCGCTGATCACCATCCCCAACAACAAGCTGCTAAATGTGTTAGGAAAGAACATATCCCTACTGAATGCTTTCAAAGCAGCGAATAACGTGTTACTCGGGGCGGTTCAAGGTATTGCGGATTTAATCACACGCCCAGGCTTGATCAATGTCGATTTTGCGGATGTGCGCACGGTCATGTCTGAGATGGGAATGGCCATGATGGGTACGGGTGTTAGCAGTGGTGAGAATCGCGCCCGAGAAGCGGCAGAAGCGGCCATCGCCAGCCCATTACTGGAGGATATCGACTTCAATGGTGCCAAAGGTGTATTGGTCAATATTACCGCTGGTTCGGATATGTCGATAGGTGAATTTGAGATCGTCGGTGATTCGATTAAGGACTTTGCTTCTGAAAATGCCACGGTTGTGGTGGGTACGGTGATTGACCCAGAGATGCGAGACGAATTGCGCGTCACAGTCGTTGTCACTGGCCTTGGAACTCAGGCGGTTGGGGCTTCCAACGTGTTAGCGCCCTCGAAACCCGTTAAGAATACGAAGAATGATGGCACCGTGGATTACCATCAATTGGATCGTCCAACCTATATCCGAAACAACCAGGATCAACCTAAACGTCCAGTTGAGGTGGATGATCAGCGGGAAAGGGATTTTGATTATCTGGACATCCCCGCATTTTTGCGGCGAGCTGAAGAGTAACATTTGTTTAACCATAGGGATGTGCTAAAATGCGCGTCGTTTTTTCAGTAGAAAAATTAGTTAAGGGATTGAGAAAACATGGCTAGTGAGCGAACACTTGCGAACGTGGTTAAAGCCGTTGGGCTTGGTGTACACACCGGAAAAAAATCTTGCCTGACGTTACGGCCAGCACCACCACATACCGGTATTGTTTTTCGACGAATTGATTTGGACCCCATCGTGGAAATTCCAGCCGAGGTGAATTACATCGGCGACACCAGTTTATCGACTTGTTTAGAAAAAGATGGCGCACAAATTGCTACGGTTGAGCATTTGATGTCGGCCTTGGCCGGCGTGGGGATCGATAATCTATTTGTTGATATTACGGCTCCCGAGTTACCCATCATGGATGGGAGTGCAGCGCCGTTTGTTTTCCTCATTCAGTCAGCAGGAATAAAAGAGCAGAACGTTCCGAAGGAATTTATTCGCATCAAGAAAAAAATAAAAGTGTCGGATGGTGATAAATTCGTAAAAATCGAACCTTATAATGGATTCAAAGTCAGTTTTGGGATTGATTTCGATCACCCTTTGTTTAATGAACTGAATCAAAATGCGGTGCTTGATTTTTCAAGCACTTCTTACGTGAAAGAAGTGTCGCGTGCACGGACTTTTGGTTTCTTGTCGGATTATGAATACATTCGAAAAAATAATTTAGCAAAAGGCGCGAGCTTGGATAACGCGATTGTTCTTGATGAGTATAAAATTTTAAATCAAGATGGTTTGCGATATCCCGATGAATGCGTTAAACACAAAATACTTGATGTGGTGGGGGATCTCTATCTTTTGCGTCGCAGTTTGATTGGGTCATTCCACGGCTATAAATCAGGCCACACGTTAAATAGTCACTTGCTTAAGCAAATTTTATTGCAAGAAGATGCGTGGGAAATTGTGACATTTGAAGATACGGCTCAGTTACCGTTTACGTTTATTCCTTCAGCGGTAACGGCTTAAGAAGTAAAACATTCTGACTATACCGTTCGCCGCTAAGGTTTTACGCGGCATTCAATTTTATTAATTTCCTTGCCTCGGAGTAGAAATTGTTCTGTTAATTCTGCGCTGAGATAACGAACGCGTGTGGCCCAGGTGGCACTGTCCGCTTCGAGGATTAACGTTGGGCCATCAAAATTAATGACACGGCAATGAGTGGCCACTTCTTTGGGTAGAATTTCTTTGAGGATTTGATTCAATGTCGATAAGTTACGCGCTTTTGAAACAATCTGCTGAAGAACACCTGAGTTGAGGCAGGCATCAATGATTTTAGGGTCAGTCATATCGTTAGCATTCCGTTTTCGTTTGATTTTGCGTGAGAGTATGAGAAAATTCCCATTTTTCAATAGAATGATATAGAATCAGCCCTATGATCGGCAAGTTACTTAAGAAAATCTTCGGTACGCGAAACCAACGGTTGTTAAGAGGTTATTTGCAATCAACGCACTAGAGCCCTCTCTGAAATCACTCTCTGATGAAGCGTTGCGCATGAAAACCGAAGCGTTCAAGCGTAAGCGGTCCACGAACTCCACACTTTTTCCTCTGAAGAAATAATTTTTCGATGCTGTGAAAATTCAGCATTTTTCTGAATTTACTGAGACAGCCTCGCACGAGGACGGTTGCTGAACAATAACGAAAGAAGAAGTCCGACATGGATATTGTAACCATTGGCCTTGATGTTGCAAAAAATATTTTTCAAATAGCGGGCTTCGAGGTTAATACTTCTTGTATTTTCTCCACAGCTTGATTAGCAAGACACTCTCTCTGCTTTATCGCCCATCCTAACCTGTAAAATCCGGCGCATCCAAAAGATCCTAGACCGATAGCTGTACCAATGAGCGGTGCAGATGTATTAGAGTCAACCTGTGCTAGTATTGTAATAGCAGACATAAAGACAGCACTAACGCCTGAGACGCCGTAACAGCTGATTTTCTGCCACCAAAATCTTGAAGCTTCGTTACTGACTGTTTTATGTAGAGTTCTTAACTCCGCAGTATCCATCTTTTGCAGTTCGGGTTTAATACAACGATCGAATGCGAATGGGCTAATACCATTAGGGCGAAGATATCCACATTTACCCGGATAATAGGCTTCATTTAGTGTCGATCTGACGTTGTGATACGCTTCGCTGTGGTTACTATCGTTAGCAGTTAGCAGTGCACTTGTTTCTTTTATCTCTTCTTGCATGCCATTTTCTTCTTAAAATAAATAATTAAGCGACTTTATGGGCAAACAGCCTATCACATCAAATGGGTATTTGTCCCTTAACAAAATATTATTTTTGACTATTGAGTTAAGCCTGTTTTCGGCTGAAAAATAAATAAAGTTGGATCAAATCGACGAAAATTCTCGTTGAATACCACGTATTCGCCTCAAATGTTCATCTTAACGAAGGCAATCATGACAAGACCCTGGGTAACAGAATCCACCCTACTGAAAACTAAGCGTACGCTATCGGTGGAAAGGCGTAAAGGCATGGCGAGGAGAGTGGATTGACGATAAGCGCTTACCTATCGGTTAGCATTCCGTTTTCGTTTGATTTTGCGTGAGAGTATGAGAAAATTCCCATTTTTCAATAGAATGATATAGAATCAGCCCTATGATCGGCAAGTTACTTAAGAAAATCTTCGGTACGCGAAACCAACGGTTGTTAAGAGGTTATTTGCAATCAACGCACTAGAGCCCTCTCTGAAATCACTCTCTGATGAAGCGTTGCGCATGAAAACCGAAGCGTTCAAGCAGCGGTTGGCGGGTGGTGAGACTATTCTTGACCTCTTGCCTGAAGCCTTTGCCGTCGTTCGTGAGGCGAGTGTTCGAACCTTGGGGTTGCGTCATTTTGATGTGCAGTTGATTGGTGGGATGGTTCTGCACGATGGAAAGATTGCTGAAATGCGAACCGGAGAAGGAAAGACCCTCGTTGCTACGTTGTCCGCGTATCTCAACGCGTTGACCGGAAAGGGTGTGCACATTATCACGGTTAACGATTATCTGGCAAAACGCGATTCGGAATGGATGGGCCCCATTTATAACTTCCTGGGCTTGACCGTGGGCGTGAATGTTCCTGAAATGAGTCCCGAGGAAAAGAAAAAAGCTTATGCAGCTGATATTATTTACGGTACGAATAATGAATTTGGTTTCGATTATTTACGCGACAACATGGTTTTTAATTTGGAGCAGCATGTTCAGCGCGGCCTCCATTACGCGATTATTGATGAAGTTGATTCGATTCTCATTGATGAAGCGCGAACTCCGCTCATCATTTCAGGGCAAGCGGAAGAATCATCGGATCTTTACGTTAAAATTAATAAATTAATCCCCGGTTTAAAAGAACAAAAAATGAAAGAAGGGCAAAAGGAAGAGGAAGTGCCCGAAAACGAACGCGGTGATTTTACATTAGACGAAAAATCGCGACAGGCTTATTTGACCGAACAAGGCCATTTAACAGTAGAAGCCTTAATGGTTAAAGAAGGTTTGATGAACGAAGGGGAAAGTTTATACGACATTTCAAATATCAATTTAATGCATTATCTTTATGCGGCGTTACGCGCACATAAGTTATACCAGCGTGATGTGCATTATATCGTGAGAAACAACGAAGTGATCATTGTCGATGAGCACACCGGTCGGCTCATGGCGGGTCGTCGTTGGTCGGATGGATTGCATCAGGCTGTTGAAGCTAAAGAAGGTGGGACCATACAAACGGAAAATCAAACACTCGCTACGATTACGTTCCAAAATTATTTTCGATTATATGAAAAATTATCGGGTATGACTGGTACAGCGGATACCGAAGCATTTGAGCTGCAAAAAATATATGGTTTAGAAGTCGTCGTCATTCCGACCAATAAGCCCATGATTCGAGAAGATGCGTCCGATCAAATTTATTTAACAGCTAAAGCTAAATATAAAGCGATTATCGACGAATTACGAAAGCGCCATGAGAAAGGACAGCCGATTTTGGTGGGCACGGCTTCGATTGAAGCTTCTGAATTGCTATCGGACCTACTGAAGAAAGAAAAAATTAAGCATGAAGTATTGAACGCAAAACAACATGAGCGCGAGGCGAAAATTATTGCAGAGGCGGGCCGGCCTGGAGCGGTCACCATCGCGACCAACATGGCGGGTCGCGGGACAGACATTGTATTGGGCGGTAATGTAGAAGCTGAATTAAACGAATTGGGTGATATTTCAGTATCTGAGAAAGCAGATAGAAAAAAAGCTTGGCAAAAGCGGCATGGTGAAGTTATTGCGGCGGGTGGTTTGCATGTGTTGGGCACTGAGCGTCACGAATCTCGACGGATTGATAATCAATTGCGAGGACGTTCGGGGCGTCAAGGTGATCCGGGCTCCTCGCAATTTTATTTATCCATGGAAGATAATTTACTGAGAATTTTCGCTGCTGAACGCATGGCGAATATGATGCGAAGACTGGGCGTGAAAGAAGAAGACATGATTCAACATCCCTGGATTTCTCGCGCGATTGAAAACGCACAGCGTCGTGTGGAGGGATTAAATTTTGATATTCGAAAACAATTGTTGGAATACGATGATGTCGCGAATGATCAGCGCAAGGTAATCTATCAGCAACGTTACGAGCTGTTAAAATCCGACGATATTTCCGACACAATAAAAGGTATTCGCGAAGATGCGGTGATTAATCTCTTTCATGCTTACGTTCCACCCGAAAGTTTAGAAGAACAGTGGGATATTTTAGGGTTAGAAAAACAATTACAGGAAGACTTTGGTCTATCGCTCCCCATTTCGAAATGGCTGGAAGAAGAAGCGAGTTTGCACGAGGAAACACTCGGGCAGCGAATCTTAAAAGAAGTCGAGCATGCCTATGAAGAAAAAGAGGCTAACGCTGACGCTAAAGCCATGCGGAACGTTGAAAAAGCGATGATGCTGCAAATTATGGATCATCATTGGAAAGAGCATCTCGCCGCAATGGATCATCTGAGACAAGGAATTCATTTGCGGGGTTATGCACAAAAAAATCCGGCTCAAGAATACAAGCGTGAATCTTTTGCTTTGTTTACGGATATGTTAACGCAAATAAAATACGAAGTTATTTCGACCTTGTCAAAAGTTCAAATTGCAACGGAAGCGCAAATAGCTGCCCAACAACAACGACAACAAGCCATGCAATTTCAATATCATCATGCGGAAGTAACAGCGCTACCCAACTTGGATGTCGGGGCGGTGGTGGATGAGGGCGAACCTCAAGCGTCGCAACCGTTTGTTCGGAACCAACCAAAATTGAGTCGCAATGATCCATGCCACTGTGGCAGTGGTAAAAAATACAAGCAATGCCATGGTAAACTTGACGAAAATTAATGTGAGTGTCGGTATCCTTTTGCGCGATAATCGAGAAGTGCTTATTGCACGTCGAGCGAATGACGTTCCTTTGCCAGGTTTGTGGGAATTCCCCGGCGGTAAAGTCGAACCGAGTGAAGACAGCTACACCGCATTATGCCGTGAACTGAAAGAAGAAATTGCGATTGAGGTGCTTGAAGCCGAGCCGCTCATGACGGTTTCACATCAATATGAAAATTATTCGGTGGATTTACACGTTTGGCGAGTGGATCGTTATCGGGGTGAACCCTCAAGCGCTGAGGGGCAGCCGCTGCAATGGATTCCTATCGATCGCTTATCAGAATTTCCGCTACCCGGCGCAAACGCAGCCATTATCAATTGCTTAGAATCCCTTTCACTCGAGGTGGGCGGTTAATCAGAGTACGGCTCGACCCATTCGGTGTGAAATATCCGGGTTAAACTCGGCAGAGACTAAACGAAAAAGGAATGTCTTGGTTGAGTGATTGGTTTGGATTGTTTTCTCGCGGGTCTAGCTTCAACAGACGAATGATCATCCGGTGTTTTCCGACGCTAATTTCTGGGTAAATGCGATGGTTGATTGGAAAGGAAAGCCGCACCAGTTGGCAGGGTAAATTCGGATCGAGTGTTTGTTGGTACATGCCAGCAGCTGCAATGG
>CAYGED010000040.1:0-8601 GCA_964348555.1 uncultured Coxiellaceae bacterium | reverse complement strand
CTAAAACATGAATCTCATGGTTGTGGTGCGCCAGGCGCTTTCGTTTCATCACCTGAGCAAATAGGTGCTGACTCGTGGCCAACATTTGTTTGAAGCCCCCGCGTTTCATGGTATTGGACTCAGCATTTTTGGTAACACCCGTTTAGTTTTTCATTGACTCGTTAGCACCGTCCAGTACGCCACTCACCTACCTTCCTGGATGGTACCGCGGACCCAAGGGCCGTGGGATTGACTTCGTCATTTTACGCTTATCCAACACTCAAGTTAATCCTAACCTTATATGACCTTTGTCGCACGATTCATTAGTTTAGTTTATTAGTGAAGTGAAGACCTCGGGGTTACCCTGGGCATTTATGGACGTTGCACTGTGTAGAGAATATCAATGCCATTGCCCAGTGAGCTAGATTCAGTTTGAACGGCCCAATTATTCCCGATGAGATAGCGGATTTCGACTATGTTCAGTGGAATCACGAGGCCTCGGCTGTATCGAACATAAATGCGGGGTGCAATGTAACGCCCAACGACGAAGGCGGTGTCTTCGCGCCCCAGCGGAGCACCAACGGTATCGAGTGAATTCTCTTGCTCAATGCCAAATTCGCTCAGGCCTAAGCCTTGTGCGATTTGATCAATCGCACCGCCCGGTGCATATTTTCCGCTGCTGATATTAAGGTTATCTACGGCTTGAATGAGTTGCGTAACATTGTCAGGTGTGTTTGCGTTGGAGGGATGACCGAAGATTAAATATGACAGGATATCCGCTTGAGAAAGATTGCTGGGGATGGAATACAAGCTAACATTCGGATGATGCAGTGTTCCTTGAATATCAACGCCGACAGTGATCGTGGTTAAACCCGCCACCTGAATTCCGGTAGTGGTTTGCACTTTGAGATGGCGGCTGGCGCGAATGTTTAAATTTGGATTGAGTAAAGGGCTTTTCGAATATTGAATCATCGAGCCAGGTTCTAAAATCAACGTGTGCTTATGTGTGCTGAATGTCCCGTTAACAATGCTAATTTGTCCCGTGGCGATACTCGATTGTGTGGGGGTGTGGACTATGTGAATTTGTCCGGCCAGATTTCCTTTCACACCGTGCGAATTTACTTTTACTTGTTTGCCAGCGATGATGGTGACATCCATAAAAAGTTGCCAGGGGGATTCTGTTTGTGCACTTGGGCCGATGAAAGTGGTATCCTCGGGAAGCGAGACAGCAGTTTTGAAACTGGTGGTTTGGATCAGCGCCGATGGAATGGTTACTGTTCCTTGCATCGTAACCTTGTGGCCGATGATAGTAGTATCCAGTGTGGGCGATGCATAGATCGTGTATTCCGCTGTATTCATCACCAGTACGTCATCACCACGAATGTGTAACTCGGTTGGGTAATCAGGCGAGGCGAGTTTTGTTTTTCCAGTTATTTGAATTAATTGTTTTTCTGAATAGGCATCAATTCGATACGTGACGTACCCTTTTTCTGCGTTTACTTCAGCCATCATCTGGTTCAGAGTGATTTTAAGATTAGGAATATAAACACTTCCATTTTGTAACTCAATTCGACCGTTGGCATTGGGGTGTGTTGTCGTTCCGGAGAGATTAATGATTGCGATGAGTCGTCCTGTTGGTTTTATGATTTCTGGAATCAGTGCATGAACAAAATTAATATCACTGCTGTTAATCGTGAATTTTCCATCGAGTGATTTTGAATCGGTTTCATTATTTTTACGAATAGAGAGTTTCCCGGTGATCATATTTTTTCTCGAAAGAATAAGAGAGGCATCAACGGAAGCTTGCTCTTGGCCAATCTGTCCTTTTATAGTGGCGTGTTCAAAACGTGTGGATCCACTGCCAATAAGTCCGGGTAGTAGGATGTGCCCCTGTTTAAAATCAAAATTAAATTGCGTGGTCGTTATATTTTTTCCGATCCCCGAAAGATTAACTTGAATAGTTGACAAGCTGTGAATTAATAAATCGTCTTTTAGAATAGCCATAAAAGGTTCTGGTGGGACATTCGTCCCAAGAATAGAGGCATGCCATGGTTTTTTTGAATTCCAGTTTCCATGTACGCAGATTTTTCCGATACCTTTCATCAGACAAAAAGCTGGAGTGGAGGCTGAATTTTCTGAGACAGATAGGGTCGGCTTGCTTGTTAGGTGCCATGTGCCAAACCGATTTGATTTCAGTGTCAGCTGAGATAGCAATCCTGTCCACGTTGCGTTGATATAGCGACCCTGTAAGTCGAAATTGAAACTGGTTTCCCCAACATTATTATTATTTATTGTCGCATTAATTTTTAATTCATGTTTGTTCGGTTTTCCATTTCCGTCTATTGTTAGGCTGGTTATCTGCATCTTATTGGTTTCTAATTCATTTGCTTGGATCTGAATATTGGATTGCGTATGAAAACTTCGATCAAACAGCCAGCTGGCATTGATTTGCTTAGCTCGATAGTGTTGATAAAGCAAATTTCGGCCATTGATTTTTCCTTGGATAATGGGTGTTTCTGTTGGGCCAACAATATTCCCGCTGCCATTTAATGTACCGGCAGCATTACTAAATAAAGAGTTAAATTGGTTGATGGCTATTTTCCAATTAAGATTCCATCGCCCTTCATGAGTGCCTTTTATTTGAATCAGTGCAGAAGGCGTATGCATGTCAAAGTCAACAATGAATAAAGGTATTTGATTTTGATAAAATCCACTCGTGTTTAAATTCAGATTGAGTTGTTTCGACCAGTTTTTATTAAGGTGGCTAAGATTGAGGTGTTGGGCATTAATTTTGGCATCCCATCGTAATGGGTTTCCAAAAGTAATTTTTGCATGTGCGCTTATACTTCCATCGAGTGTGTGTGATTTTGGAATATTGAGCGCGATCCATTGATCAGTCCCAACACCATGGAGCTTCCAATTAAAATCACGGCTGTGGGTTAATAGTTGGTAGTGATAGCCTTGCAACATCCCAGCTAATTTAAATTCAACTGTGATGGGATAGGGGCGAGTCACGTGGGTGGTGATATCTGCCCTTAAGTGATGATTTAGAAAAAGTTGTCGGATTTGCAAGTAGTTAAAATGCCATAAAAATTGCTTTGGCTCTTCAACCGTGATGTCTTCAAACTTGCCGTAGTGTATGACTAATTTGGCAAAAGGTGTTAACGAGGACCAGGAAATTGCTGGATTGAGTTGGCTATTTTCTTCAATCTTAATTTGGATGTGTTCAGCATGAATGTTTTTTATGCGCAGTTCGCCAATTATTAGATAGCTCGGTTGCCATTGGAGATGTAAATTTGTAATGTGTATGCTTAATTTTTTATTTTGATAGCTAAAATTTTTAATATCGATGGGACCCTTTAGTGCACCATTGATGCGTTCATAATGGAGTTCGCCAGGAAGTAACTTTTCGGCAAGACGTAGGCCCATTTTTAATCCCGTTGGAGAAGACAATCCAATAATGCAAATGACGATGAGAAAAAATAGTGTGATTCCGATTCCTGCTAACCAACGTTTTATGTTCATATGGCTGGCCCCATCGAAAATTGAATGACCCAGGGTCGATTGGGTTGGCTGATGGCATTGGCGACAGTGATCTCAAGAACACCTATCGGCGATATCCAAACGATGCCAGGACCCACCCCTAAATGCAGTCGATTAGCGCTTAATTTGTCGGCAACGTTTCCGAAATCGAAGAAACCGGCAAGATAAATGCCTTTGAAAAGGCGTTCCTGAATTTCAACGCTTCCCACAAAAAGATTTCTCCCGGGGCCGATGGTGTTGTACCCATAGCCACGTAAACTCTGAGCGCCACCGGCAAACAATTGCAAGGATAAAGGCAGGTTGATGATATTTTTAATACTGGTGTGACCGGCTGTGGTGCGCAGAAGAAAACGCGTATTGTTGAATACCGTGTATAAAAATCGCATGTCTAAACTACTTTGAATAAAGCTTGTTTGTGATAGCATTTTATTGCTAGCACCCGTGATTTGAGCCACGATGTTATAGCCGCGGCTTGGATTTAAAGGATTATTGCTTCGCATGCGTTGAAACGTAAAGGTTGGATAAACTAAATTGGTGTCCGTAAAAGGCAAATTGGTGATGGAATACCGTTCTCTTAATACTGTCAATGAAGCCGTTGTTTGCCAGCCCGACAAAATAGTTTGATAACTGAAAGCACCTCGTGTGCTAAAGCCTTTACCCGTTGTTTGATTTTGGTTTAGAAAACCACCGGTAAACACATATTGATCGGTTGAAGGGTTCCGACCAGGGATGAAATAATTTGCCACGGCACGGCTATTGTTTTGCGATCCTATGATATAGGCATTCAAATGGTGGCCCCATTGATTAAGCCAACGGAGATCAATGCCGGCTATTCCACGAGGCCCCGTGTCCGTTCCGTAACCTAAACCAATCGTATATTGTTTTCTTGGTTGAGTTCGTAAGTTTACGGAGACTGGAATTTCACGGTTTTTTGCTTGGTTGGTTTTGGGGATCACCATGACCGTTGAAAAATAATTGCTGTTAGCAAACCCTTGTCGAGTGCGTTGTATTTTTCGCTGATCGTAGTAGCTTCCTGATTTATAAGCCAGAAAACGTTCGAGAAATTTAATGTTAAAGGGTGTTTTTGAAAAGTGTGTCAGTCCAAATCGATACCGCTGTCCTGTGTCGAAGTGAATAACTACACGGGCAGAATAGGTATCAAGATTAATGTAGAGCTGGCTTTTAACCATTCGAGAATCAAAATAACCCAGCGAGGAAGCAAGATCGAGCAGGTCTTGTTTTCCAGCTTCATATTTTTTCGCATTAAAGTAGTCGCCCGCTTTTACCGGGAAATGATCGTAGAGGACAACAAAAGCTTGATCATTTGCACCAGGCCCTGTGATAGAAAGACTCACTGAGGTGAATTTTAATTGAGGACCGGCCGTTACATCAAAACGATTTGTCCAATGATTTCCTTTTCGGAAAGAGTGGGAACGAATCGTTGCCTTAAAATATCCAAAGGGTTTTATCGCAGTTTGGATTTGACTCGGAATATCATTAATCAATCGATTAATATTTTGTGGTGTAAAATTATTAACGATTAGCTGCTGTTGTTGGGTGATGCGCAGTAAGGCATTTTTTAAAGGTTGATCGGGTAAGCCGGTGATCTGCACTTCAAGGGTGTTCGTTTTAGGCAAGGCTTGAGCCCATGCGGATAAAGAGAGGCATAGGCAAATCAATCCAATGATCAGCGTGAGATAATCCTTCATTGATGAGATTATATACCCATTCTACTTCAAACTGCGAACCGTTAAAAAAATATTCTATACGGAACACCTTAAGATTTTTATAAGCAACGCGAATGGGTATCCCTGTTTGTACGCGGCGCGCGAGATAAACTCGCGCTTGCGATCAAGGGGGAGCACTGCGTTGCTCCCCCTTGATAATCCCCCATCGCTTTGTTGTTCGCATCTTCATTGGGGATCGGTATAAACGAGTTCTCCTCAGCGGGAAACTGATATTAAAGGATTGACTGAATTGATGGTTCTGAGAATAATAGTCTGACGAGATTTAGCCGTGGGAGCATCATGTCAAAGCAGCCACCCCAACGCGATAGACTGTCGCCATACCTTTCCTTTACACGCCAAGAATGGTGTGATTTCCGTCAAAATACACCATTGACTCTGACGGAGAGCGATCTTGAGAAATTGCATGGGCAAACGGAAGTCGTTTCATTAAAAGAGGTGGAAGAGATTTATCTCCCGTTGTCGAGATTGCTCAGCTTTTACGTGACGGCGACTCAGGGGCTGCATCAGGCCACGAGCCGGTTCTTAGGTAAACCTGAACCGAAGGTTCCCTACATCATCGGTGTTGCGGGGAGCGTGGCTGTTGGAAAAAGCACAACTTCCCGGGTCCTGAAAGCCTTATTATCACGTTGGCCCAATCATCCTCGAGTCGAAATTATTACAACGGATGGATTTTTGTTGCCCAATATTGAGTTGGAACGTCTGAGTATTTTGCTGAGAAAAGGATTTCCAGAGAGTTATAACACGGCTCCTTTGCTTGATGCATTAAATGCGATTAAATCGGGGAAGCCGAATGTCAACGTTCCGATTTATTCTCACCACACCTATGACATTCTTCCCGATCAATATGAAACGGTTAATCAGCCGGACATCGTCATTCTTGAAGGATTAAACATTTTGCAAACCGGAAGTCGAAAAGCAGGGTCGGAGAAAATATTTGTTTCTGATTTTTTTGATTTTTCTATTTTTGTGGATGCTGATAACGACATTATAAAAAAATGGTACATAAATCGCGTAATGAATTTTTATGACAGTTCTTTTCAACAGCCGACTTCTTATTTTCATTTTTTAACGAAAAAAAGCCGATCTGAAGTGGAAAAATTCGCTGAGCGTGTGTGGAATGAGACCAATGAGCTCAACTTGATTGAAAATATTCTTCCTTTTAAAGATCGTGCCCGCTTGATTTTAAAAAAAGGGGAGAATCATTGTGTCGAACGCGTTTATTTAAGAAAGTTGTAATAAGCTGGAAGCGTAAATGAAAAATGGATTTAAAACAGTTACTATCGCCTCCTCCGATGGATCGACGCAGGTGACCGTTGTGCCCAGTCGCGGAGGTGCGCTCAGTTCAATGATCATGGCGGGTGCAAACGGGCCTCGTGAATTGCTTTATGTGCATGATTATTTTTGGGATAAAGAAATTAATGATTTGCCAGGAGGGTGGCCTTTTTGTTTTCCCGTTTGCGCGCGTTTAGAAAGACAAAGAGAAAGAGGACAATATCTTTATGACGGCAAATTATACCAATTAAAAATTCACGGATTTTCCTGGTATTTACCGTGGGAGGTGAGCGATCAAACAAATGATTCGATTGTGCTTGTATTGCGAGATAATGCACACACGCGTGAGCGCTATCCTTTTTCATTTGAAGTGGAATTAAAATACCAAGTAGAGCGTGGTCAATTAACTTGTTATCAACTTTATCGAAATCGAAGTGACAGGGCGATGCCTTATTACGCTGGATTTCACCCCTATTTTTTAACGCCTTTACCCGGGAAAGGAAAAGAAAGCGTTGAGTTGTACTACGAGCCAACACGGCGGTTGATTTACAATCAATCGTTCACGGATATTATTGGTGAAGGGAATTTGTTTTCATTGCCAATTTCCATCGCTAATTCAGCGATAAATGAACAGCTAACCATGGTTGGAAAAAACAAAGCGATTCAACTGCTATTTCCGGATGGCGATAAAATACAGATGATTGCCGAGGGAAAAGAGGACCCCAATTTATTTCCATTTATTCAACTGTACACGATGTTGGAAAAACCGTTTATGTGCGTTGAGCCATGGATGTCATTTCCCAATGCCATGAATACGGTACAAGGTGTGCGTTGGTTGGCCCCTCAGCAAAGTGAGCAGGGCGTGTTGGTGTTGAGATTATTAACGGTATAAAAAACTCGGCTGCGGAGATTTCTTTCTTTAAATTGGATAAGGAAATCTTTTTACTGTTTTGTTTCGTGATCGACTTTCACGCCATAAAATCGCTTGAGAATTTGAATGACTTCCTGGTGATCATGTCGCTGAGCGATCATGAGCGCCGTGTCTTCGTATTCCGTGGTTGCATGAAGATCGGCTCCTGCCATCACCAAGAGAGAAATGACATCAGGTGAGTTGTAAAGCGCCGCAAAATGAAGCGGTCGGATTTGTGCTTCGTCTTCAAAATAATTGGGATCGGCACCATTCTCCAATAAGCGTTTCACCGTTTGGACATGATTACCGATGACTGCGTCTAATAATTCTTTATTAATCTTATCGTCCACCACGAGCTCCAGGCTGGGCATCATATCATATTCTGGTGTTTATGACAGGGATTTCTTGGTATGCTAGCTTCCTAATGAATACCACGGAAAAAAAGATTATTCGTACGCGATTTGCCCCGAGTCCAACAGGCTATTTGCACCTGGGTGGAGCTCGAACGGCTTTATTCAGTTGGTTATACGCGAGGCAACACCAGGGGCAGTTTGTTTTGCGGATTGAAGATACCGATCGGGAGCGATCGAGTGAGGTCTTTACTGAGTCTATCCTTAAAAGCATGAAATGCTTGGGCTTGAATCATGATGAAGGGCCGTTCTATCAGACTCAGTGCATGGACCGTTATCGCGAGGTCATCGAGCAGTTATTGGAAAGTGGAAACGCTTATCGATGCTATTGTTCAAAGGACCGTTTGGAGCGCTTGCGCACGCAACAACTGGAGAGTAAACACAAGCCGCGTTACGATGGTCACTGCCGTGAACTGTCGAAGCAAGAGCAACACGGTCCTTTTGTCGTTCGTTTTCAAAATCCCACGTTAGGTGCGGTGAAATTCACCGATTTAATCCGCGGTGAAATCGTTTTTGAAAATAAGGAATTGGATGATTTAATTATCGCACGAACGGATGGAACCCCCACTTATAACTTAACCGTTGTGGTGGATGATTGGGACATGAAAATTACGCACGTTATTCGCGGAGATGATCATATCAACAATACACCGCGCCAGATTAATATTTTAAAAGCCTTAGGCGTTGAGTTACCAGAATACGCGCATTTGCCGATGATTTTAGGATCAGATGGAAAGCG
>CAYGED010000039.1:0-8629 GCA_964348555.1 uncultured Coxiellaceae bacterium | reverse complement strand
AGCTGACAGCCTTTAGCAATGCTTTTGAGGATGATTTTTGCTTCGTCTGGGTCGAGTTTACCCATCGCGTAATAATCCAAGAAAAACAGCGGTTCGGCGCCAGTGGTGATCACGTCATTGGCACACATGGCCACGAGGTCGATGCCGATGGTGTCAAAGCATTTCATTTCAATGGCGATTTTTAGCTTGGTGCCCACGCCATCGGTGCTCGACACCAAGAGGGGTTTTTTAAAATGGGAAGGAATCTCAAACAAGCACCCAAAGCCACCGATTCCACTGATGACTCCTGGCCGATGGGTGGTTTTTGCCAGTCTGGCGATGCTGGTGACTAAGCGATCCGCTTTTTCGATATCGACACCGGCTTCCTGGTAAGTCATCGATTTTTTTGTTTTAGGCATAGGCAGATTGTACGAGATTCTGGCTTTCACGGGAATCTCGAAAAGCGTATAATTCCTTTGAATAAAAAGTTATTCGGAATCGCATGCGCCGACTGTTTTTAATGACATTGGGTTTTTTCTGTTGCGGTGTGGCTGCTGCCATGCAGGTGCCAGCATTGAATGCCGCTGATGTGGTCGTGGCCAACAATTCTTCCGCTGTCTTGCAGCAGGCATTGCCGAAAGCATTTGGTCAGGTGTTGGTGAAGTTAAGTGGTAATGCAGCCGTGATGACATTGCCCACCATTCAGAATGCGTTGCCACAAGTGAATCGTTATATTGAGAGCTACAGTTATTCTGATTCCGCATCGAATCCGTTAACATTGCACGTTATTTTTGATTTGAAAGCAGTCAAACAGTTATTAGAAAATGCAGGACAAGCCATTTGGAGCTCCGATCGCCCACTTGTTTTAGTGTGGATTTCCGTGCCAGTTCAATCGCAGAGTGAAGTATTATCGTCCGATCAACTGTCGAATCCCGTCACGCAAGTGATTCAACAAGAAGCGCACTCGCGCGGCGTGCCGGTTTTGTTTCCCGTGATGGATTTGGAAGATCAATCCAACGTGGCACAAACCACGTCGGCGGTACCAAATGCGGAGCAAATGCAGCGGATTGGACAACGTTATGGTACACACGCGGTGTTGGCGGCAGCTGTGGTGCCTGATTCAGCGAACGGCATGCAAGGCGAATGGCAGTTGTTCTTAAATGGATTATCGTACGAATGGCAATCGAGTGGTGCGGACGTGATGCAGGTGGTGACTAATGGTATTAATCGTGTTTCTGATTTAATGGCGAATCAGTTAGGAACGTTAGACACAAAGGGCATGCAAAGAGTGGTGACCATGCGTGTTAGCGGTGTTCAAAATCTCAATGATTATGTGCACATGATTGCCGAGTTGAAAAAACTGACGCCGGTGGTGGATGTGGCGGTGAGTGACATGGGATCGAATGCGGTTTTATTGAAAGTAAAAACCATCGGTGATCGTGACAACTTAGCCAGCGCGTTAAACAGTGCTTCTGGATTTGTTGCGGAGTCATCACCGACTTCGCTTGGCGAAAATGCGCCGGATTTATTTTATCATTGGGGGAGTGCGCCGACGCCCAATACCACAACGACAACTGATCCTCATTCATAAATGGACTATCAACAACTAGCTCTTAAAATGAATTTGCGTGAAGAAACCACGTTTGCCAATTTTTATGAAGGCAATAACCAAGCGGTGGTTGCAGCGCTAAAAGCATCATTGGAAAATCGAGGTGAAAAATTTATTTATTTAAGCGGTCCGCTCAGTGTTGGTAAAACACATTTATTACAAGCCTGTTGTCACTTTCAAGAATCAAACGCGATGTATTTGTCTTTAAAAACACCTGAACTGGTTCCAGGCGTTTTACAAAGCTTGGAAAAAATGCCGCTCGTTTGTTTGGATGATATTGAAGCGATTTTTGGTGATGCGCATTGGGAAGAAGCGCTGTTGCATTTTTATAATCGTGCGCGCGAAAATCGAATTAGTCTATTCGTCGCTTCCGTGCAAATGCCAACGCAATCCACTTGCCAATTAGCGGATTTGCGGTCGCGGTTATCATGGGGCTTATTTTTCCAAGTCAAGCCATTAACGGATACGCAAAAAGTGATGGCCATCCGCTTACATGCTGAGGACCGTGGTTTGGAATTTCCCGATGAAGTTGGGGAATTTTTGCTTCGCCATTTTCCGCGAGACATGTCAGTATTATTCGATTTGCTCGATCGCTTGGATGGAGCTTCTTTTATTTCGCAGCGCAAACTCACCGTGCCTTTCGTTAAACAGGTGTTGGGAATTTAGTGGATTACGCAGAAGCTTGTCAATTCACCGCTGCACCATTTCCCAACAATAATGACGGAATGGGAAGAAAAATCCATTCTTAGCTATCCGTGAAGATTAAGGCTAAATTAAATTGATTAAAATTCGATGAAATCAATTGAATTCAGAACGGATTCAGCGTAAAAATAAGCACGAAAAATATTTGCTTACAGCGGTTTTGAGGTTTTTATGTCGAGAAAAAATCATGTGGATTGGTGGCCCGCGGCCTTATTCAATCGGTGGGGAAAAAGGAAAGACCATGGCTTTTTGTCAAACTTAGACAAAGACTTTACCTTCTCGCTTTTGAGAGAACTTTTTAATCTTGAGTATCCGTGGCATTCTCAAGCGGTTTCTGATAACAAACAAAGTGAAACCAAAGAGAGTGATGGAGATAAAAAAGATGAAGAAGAAACACCAATAATAAATTCTCAGAAAGACAGCGAACACGGCCAAAGAGTCCAAACGTTCCGATTGAAGGGGTTTACTGATTTGGTTGGTGGGCCAATAAAATTAACCCAATCGCAAATTGAATCTGTCCTCGATTTTTTAAATTTCTATCAATACGATGAATTACTGCATCGAGAAGAAGCAATAGAGAGCAAAGAAGAGCAGAGTGCTCCATCCATTGATGGTGGTGGTTGGCCTGCACAATTCCAGCGAGAAGCAAAGGATGTTCTGGATGTGCTAAGGAAAAATCTTCACCCCACTGCGCTCGGTTATCAGATTTTAAATTTATTAGAAGTCACTGGATGGTTGGTGTTCATTTGGATTTGGCGGCCGGATTACGAGTTAGGTCCTGAGTTGTATTTACCCTTAGCGTTGCTCGCCATGGGCGTGATGTATAATAATCACAACTACAACAGTGCGGTGGTGGATCTTTCCGTTGAAAGGCGCGAGGAATTAAAGAGGCAAGTCGCTCAGTTGCACGAGCAGCTTAAAAATTCTGAAAACCTTAAACAACTTCAGTTAAGCGAAGGAAATTTAGAAAAATTACTGGGCTTGTTAACAAGGCCAAAAAAGCGCGAGTGTGTTGTCCAAGAGTTCGCTGCCTTTGCCGGGTTTTTGGTAAAATTGGGCGCTTCGATGTCGGTGATATCAACCATACTTAAGGATGAGCTGCCGGATGCTCTTGTTATTCTACTTGGATTTGCTGCGGGTATCATTGAGGGTATCGATACGGCATACACCAAAGCGATTGCCATTGGTGGCGAGCATAAATCACTCTTGGAATACCAAAGCGGGATTGTGCCTACGCTCGGTGCGTTTAATCGTGCGCACATTTTTTCGAAATTCGCGGATTTTGGTCCTCTTGTGTGGTTGATGGCGAAAGTAGGTCCTATTTTATGGCCTATTGTGCGATTTGCAGGCGCGCGTAAATTCTTAGAACTTCTGGGTGTCGATGAACTCCGTGGGGGTAATGGTGGTTATTCAGCGGTCGCAGTAGTGTCCGCTTTGCTTATTGCCCATGTGTTTAGTGAATATAATATCGACCAAAAATTGGGAAACGATTTGCCAACGAGACGAACGTTTGCCTACGGCCCGATGAGGCAGCCTGATTGGCGTAAGCTGCGAGATAATGTTGGGAAGGCGTTTGCAGGGTCACTGGGTCCAGCGATGCTGCTGGGTTATCCGTTATATCGACTCACGAATAATTTAGCGCTCACTGTAATTTTCCCAGCTGTACTTTCTCTGCTAGTAACGTCAGCATTGATGAATGAAGGTGATAGGAATGCACTGGTAAATAAGTATAGATATTTACTTGAAATGCGGTGGGTGATTGATGTTTTACAGTTTGTAGATGAAAAGTTGAAGCCCATTTGCAATGGAAAGGGCGTGTTATTAAGTGTGCTGGCCACCTTACTGGGTATTGCTTATGGTGATCTTGAGCCCATTAAGTATTTAAACGGCTTGATTCAACCGTTCACTTATCTACTGAGTACGGGATATGTGGGTCAGCTATTCGATAAAGGGTCGGCGAGCGCTATCCGATTTGCTTCGGTTCAAATGGGATTTTATGGTGCTGCGCTGATTAAATGGATTTTGGAGGTGGTATTCCCACTGTTCACTGGCAATCGTCCTGAGGTTTTTGACAGCGAGCGCGTTGGTGATGGAGTTTATTGGGCAGTTGTCATTGGTACCCTCGCCGCTTCTTTGACGGCCGGTCTCGCGGATTTTTATTCGCAAGGAGCCAAGCTGCCGAGATTGATGGGTGATTTATTCTCCTCCCCGGCTCAGCCAGCGGGTAGAAATGCCGACAAGCAAAATCGACAACAAAGCGATGAGAAACAAGACAACGATGATTCTTATGCTCCGATCAGGAGAGCAAACGAGCGCCAATCACCCCTTTGATTGATCGGATTTTTGAGAGCAGCGCTTCATCGACGGGTTTGTTGACGTCGAGCATCGTGTAAGCGATTGCTTCGCGCGATTTGTTGATCATGTCGATGATGTTAATGCCTGCATCAGACAACACGCTGGAAATTTGTGCGACCATGTTCGGCACGTTGGCGTTGATAACACCCATTCGATAGCCCTCCGTTCTCGTGAGTTTCACTGAAGGGAAATTAACCGAATTACGTATTTGTCCATTTTCTAAATAATCGATGATTTGATCGGCAATCATCATCGCGCAGTTTTCTTCGGCTTCTTTTGTCGAAGCGCCCAAGTGTGGTAAACAAATCACGTTGGGGTGATTTTTATAAACATTACTCGGAAAATCGCAGACGTAATAACGCAGGTGATGGTTGTTTAATGCCTTAATAAGAGCGTGGTTATCGACGATTTCCGCTCGGGCAAAATTGAGTAAGACGCCATCGGATTTCATCAAGCTGATATTTTTTTCGTTGATGAGGTGCTGTGTCGATTCCAATAACGGCACGTGCAGCGTCACAAAATTCGATTGCTGCAACAGGTCACGCAACGACTCGCATTGCGAGACCTCGGATGACAATTCCCAGGCGCTTCGAACCGTGATGGCTGGATCGTAACCCACGACGTGCATGCCCAAATGCACCGCCGCGTTCGCGACTTTCACCCCGATTTTTCCAAGGCCAATCACGCCGAGCGTTTTTCCAGGGAGTTCGAAGCCTGAAAATCGTTTTTTATTTTTCTCGACGTGTTCGTGAATCGCCTGATCATCGCCGCTCAATTGGCGTGTGAAATCCAAGGCCGGAAAAATATGGCGACTCGCGAGCAAAAGACCGGTGATCACCAGTTCTTTGACCGCGTTTGCATTAGCGCCTGGCGTATTTAAGACGGGAACACCCCGATCCGTGAATGTTTGGATGGGAATGTTATTCACCCCAACGCCTGCGCGTCCGACAACGGTTACGCTGTCGGGAATGTCCCAATGATGCAGATCAAAGGAACGCAACAGAACCGCATCGGGGTGTTTGATAGTGTCTGACACCTGGTATTTTTTCTTGTCGAATTTCTCAAGGCCAAGCGGGGAAATGTTATTTAACATAAGGATTTTGAACATATGACCAACCGGTTGAGATAGAGTACTAGGATAGCATTTGGCGTTATAAAATCAATGGCTTTTGTATCGGTGGCATCTCGTATACAATAACCGGCTTATTAACTGGAATGTTTTGCACTCTCATGTTTACGTGGCAGCTCACTGAAAAGATCGATGCAATCGTTTTTGATTGCGATGGAACCTTGAGCCAGGTGGAAGGTATTGACGTACTCGCGAAGGCGAATGGTGTCGATCGCGAAGTGCGTGCCTTAACCGAAGAAGCGATGAGCAAAACGGGCATCAATGCGGATATTTATAAAAAGCGTTTGGATCTCGTTCAGCCGACCCAAGAGCAGCTGGCTACATTGAGTGATATTTATTACGCGAATTTAACCCCGGAGGTGGACAAAGTGATTGAAATTTTCCACCGACTGGGTAAAAACGTTTACGTCGTTTCAGCAGGTATCCTGTCAGCCGTTGTCGCATTTGTAAAATGGCTGGGCATTCCCAACGAAAATGTGTTTGCCGTTGATATTTATTTTGATAAACAAGGGCAGTATCGCGTCTACGACGTGGCATCTCCCATGACGCGACAACGAGGAAAGCGAGAGGTCGTGGAGAAATTGATGCAGAAACACCCGAGAATCGTGCACGTGGGTGATGGAATGAATGACGTGGAGGCTGCGCATTCGGTTCAGCGATTTGTGGGTTATGGAGGCGCTTATTTTCGTGAAAGTGTGGCGAGCGTTTGCGATTTTTATATCAAATCAAAAACGCTATCACCGTTGTTGCCGATTTGCTTAACTCAATCAGAAGTGAAATCCTTGTCAGCAAGCGAGGAAATAATTTATAAAAAAGGGATGCATCAAATTGATCGAGGTCAAGTGATAATCAAATGAATGCCTCAGCTGAAATTGGACAATGCTTACCGGTAGAAGCGGCTGTTTCAGCGGTGGCTTCTTATCTTCGTGATTGTCAAGATCGGTTGTGTGTTTTATTTGAAGCGATGGATGGGCAGGCTGTTTTTCAAGAAGACTGCTGGAAAAATCCAAGCAGTGGTGGTGGGCGAACGCGATTGATGAGTGATGGACGCGTGTTTGAACGTGCGGGTGTCAATTTTTCTCACGTTCAGGGGGAAGCGCTTCCCTCCGCAGCGACGAAACGAAATGCCGAATTAGTGGGACGCCGTTTTCAAGCACTGGGGGTTTCAATCGTCGTCCACCCTAAAAATCCTTATGTTCCAACCTCGCACGCGAATTTTCGGTTTTTCGTGGCAGAAAAAGAAGGAGCTGATCCTATTTGGTGGTTTGGTGGTGGGTTTGATTTAACACCTTATTATGGATTTGAAGACGATTGTCGCCACTGGCATCACACGGCTGAAATTGCCTGCGATACTGTTGGGAAAAATGTGTATGCAAAATTTAAAGAAAGCTGCGATCAGTATTTTTATTTAAAACATCGTGATGAGCACCGTGGCATCGGTGGTTTATTTTTTGATGATCTTAACGAGTGGGGATTTGAGCGAACTTTCGAATTTATTAAGAAAGCGAGTCAAGCTTACATCGATGCGTATTTTCCCATCGTGGAGCGACGAAAAAATCATCCGTTTGGTGAGCGCGAAGTGGAATTTCAACGCTATCGCCGAGGGCGTTACGTGGAATTTAACTTGATTTATGATCGGGGTACTTTATTTGGGTTGCAATTTGGCGGCCGTACCGAATCCATTTTGATGTCTTTACCGCCGACGGTAGTTTGGCGTTATAATTGGAAGCCAGAACCTGGAACCGAAGAAGCGCGCTTGTGTGAGTACTATTTAGTTCCAAAAGATTGGACTTAGGAGATAGAATGGTTAGAGTAATTACCGTCGACGATGTTCGTAGCCTCATTCGAAAGGTCACGTTAGAGACTTTTTATTCACGGTTGATTGAAAAATTAGAAGAAAATTTTTCACACTGGCAAAGTTTCGAAAAAATCCCACGAATAGTAACGTATTTTGATCAAGGGGTCATTGAGCTGATGCCACTCTGGGGGAAAGATTATTATTCGTTTAAATACATCAATGGACATCCCGGCAACCCCAAAAAAAATAAGCAAACCATTGCCGGTGTTGGCATGCTTGCGGATGTGGATACAGGGTATCCCGTATTAATTAGCGAAATGACATTGCTGACAGCGCTTCGAACAGCGGCCACGTCCGCGATGGCGATGAAGTATCTGGCGAAGCCAAAAAGCAAGGTGTTGGGGATTATTGGGACTGGGGCGCAGTCTGAGTTTCAAGTGATGGCGATCAAAACTATTTTTGATATCGAGCTCGTGAAATACATTGATTTAGACGCGAATGCGATGAATAAATTTTCTGACAATTTGTCTGCCTATTCGTTTCAGCTTGAGAAATGCAGTGATATTTCGTCAGTGGTTAAAGGTGCTGATATCATTACGACGATTACAGCCGCAAGAAGTCAATCGAGAATTTTCAAAAAAGAATGGATAAAATCAGGCATGACCATTAACGCTGTCGGAGGCGATTCGAAAGGTAAAACGGAATTGGAACCGGAAGTATTGGATGCCGGGAAAGTGGTGATTGAATTCATGGAGCAATCGAAACACGAAGGTGAAATTCAAAATTATGACCCCGCTAAAGTTTACGCTGAATTATGGGAATTAACGAGTAAGAAAAAGCCGGGTCGAACGAACGACAATGAAATATTTATTTACGACTCCGTTGGTTTTGCAATCGAAGATTATACTATTCTCAAACTCGTTTACAGTTTGGCTGAAGATTTTCACGTGGGGCATATGCTTGACATCGTGCCCGAGCTTAAAAATCCGAAGAATTTATTCGGCGCATTACGATAAAACGTTGTTCTTATCGGAGTCTATTCTACTATCCCTTTATC
>CAYGED010000038.1:0-8640 GCA_964348555.1 uncultured Coxiellaceae bacterium | reverse complement strand
GTTTTATTGATTTTCTTTTTAACCTTCGAGTCTTGGCGGCATATTTTTGCGGGGTCGCTGCGGGGTTTGTATGATACACGTTTCGCGATGTGGGTGGGTATTTTGATTATTTGGTTCGTGTCGATACCCGTTGGTTATTTGTTTGGATTTACGTTTCATTGGGGTGTTATCGGATTTCGAATCGCTTCCTCTATCGCTCTGTTCATCGGTGGCATGCTGTTACTGGCTCGTTGGCAACAACGTTCGGGTGAGCTCATTAAGAGTGAATCCGCCGATAGGGAACATAATGTGGCTCCCACATTATCTGGCCAATAAGTGTTTCTACCTCTTTAGGGTCGGCCTCTGAGACGCCATCTGTGATGGCTTGTTTTGCAACGGCGATGGCCACTTGTCTTGAAGCCTCACGGGCTTGCGTGATATGCGGGAGCAGGCGGTGTACGCTTTCGTCGGTGTAATGGCTTAAGACGGTGCTGGCCGCAAATAACATTCCATTGGTGACGTATTTCGCTTTTACGGCAATCGTTCCTACTCCAATGCCCGGAAAGGCAAGAAAATTATTGCATTGATTCGTGGGATAGGTTTCATGTTTGTAATGAATGGGTGGAAATGGGCTTCCGGTTGCGATTAGGGCGCGACCCTTTGTCCACTCAATAATGTCGCTGGGGTTAGCTTCGCATTGATCGGGTGGGTTGGATAAAGCAAAAATGATTGGCCGTTCCACGTATTTTGCCATCGCTTTAATGGCCGTTTTGTTAAAGGCATTTGCGTGTGCTGAGGTGCCAATTAAAATGGTGGGCTTGACGTTTTCGATGACTTCGAGCAGTGAAATATTTTGTTTATTGATAAGCTTCCAATCAACCACTTCTTTCGCATTTCTCAGATATGGCTTTTGTGCATCCGTCACCTCGTTGGTATATTCAGTTAATAAACCCAATCGGTCGATCAACCAAAAACATTTTCGCGCTTGTTGTTCAGACAGTCCCTGTTGAATAAGCGCACGGTAAATGGTATTCGTGACACCCATTCCTGCGGTGCCAGCGCCGAAGACCACAATCCGCTGGTCTGACAAAGGTAACTCAGTTAAATTCACGGCGGATAGAACCGCAGCCAGTGCCACAGCTCCAGTTCCTTGAATATCGTCATTAAAGCTGCAAATTTTATTTTGATACGTAATTAAATTACGGTACGCGTTTGTTCTTCCGAAATCTTCCCAATGTAAAAAAACGTGCGGAAATTTTTTGCGAACGTCATTGATAAATTTATCGATAAATTCAGCATATTCTTCTCCGGTGAGACGAGGATGCTGCCAACCGAGGTACAGTGGATCATTCAGTAAACTCTCATTATTGGTTCCTGCGTCGAGCATGATCGGTAGAGTGGACATCGGATTAATACCACCGATGGCAGTGTAGACCATTAACTTCGCCACGGGGATTGCCATGGCACTGATGCCTTGATCGCCGATACCTAAAACCCCTTCGCCATCGCTGACAACGATCAATCGTATGTCGGGATTTGATCGGTTGTCGAGAATTTCTTCGATGTTATCGCGATCCAAATAGGAAATATAAAGGCCGCGTGGGTGCATGTATTTTTTATTAAAAAGTTTTACGGCATTTCCAACGATGGGGGTGTAAATTGTCGGAAGCATCTCTTCCAGGTGGTCTGTGATTAATCGATAAAATAAAACTTGATTCGCGTTTAATAATTGATTGAGGTAAACATTACGATTGATGGGTTCTTGGAAAGCGTTATATTGGGTGTAGACTCGGTCAACCTGCTCTTCTAGTGTTTCAACCTTGTTGGGTAATTTCCCCGTGAGTCCGAATGCGTGTCGTTCCTCTTTGCTAAAGGCAGTGCCTTTATTTAATTGAGAAATACTGAGTAAAGCTTTCCCGCTCATTGAGGTTTCAATGTAAGAGTCGCCATTAGGATCTTTTTTGATAATGAATTCTAACATATTCGCATTTTTTGATTAAATACCCCGCGGCTTGCCATTTTAAGTTTCTTCTTCATTTTCTTTTTTTGGAGGAGAGTGAAGTCGTGAGACCACACCTTCATCATCACTCATCAGCCCTTCACGCCAAGGTAAATTTCGGTAAGGGCTATAACCTGAAATTGAGAAAATAGGATACTTGATGATAGCAAAATAAGGCGAATAATCAAAATCGCTGGGCGTGTAGAGTTTAGGATTGCGATGTATCATTTCGATTTTGTGATCATCGTCTTCCCTGACCAAAGGTAAGATTGGGAATTTGATGGAGGTAAATGCTGCCGCAATCATGGCTGAGCAAATGTCTTGGGTGGTTTGGCCAGGATCTTCCTGGGTGAATAGGGATGACTTCCAGCGCTTGGGGAGCAGCCACCCACCGAGGTAAAACCGCGCGAGATCGAGTATGTGCCGCATATTATAAGTATGTCCCACGTGGCGAATCGCAAAACCGATTATGCTTTGTGAGTCGCTGTGTGCAATTCCAGTGGGGCGACAGATTCGGATATGATGGTTTTTATAACTGGAGAGTGGGGCGATGATGGTGCCTTTTCCAAGCAAGCTTTCAACGACCAGTTGTTTTCCAGCGGGTCCGTGGTAGTGGTTACGCACAATTTGTCGCAGTTCTGGATCTTCGATGCTGTGAAGCCGACCGATATAAAGTGCTGCGTGGGTCCAAGGGCTATGGGTGATTTGTTTGATCAGCTTGCTAATACGATTGGTTCCTTCGATGAGAAGCACATCACCGGGAATTATTTCATGACCGATTCGGTCAAAATCGCAAAGATAAGAGTGACGGTCTTCGCCAGAATCGCTACCTAAATAATCCGTTATCTTTTTGAAGATCCATTTTCCCAATTCCATTGGTTTGTCCTCATCCTAGTTTTTTAGCCAGCTCGCTGGCAAAACCGATGTATTTTGCAGGAGTGAGTGATTGTAAATCCTTTTTAATTTTCTCAGGTAAATTCAGCGAGTTGATGAAGCTTAAATATAGCTTTTGATCAACGCTTTTTCCTCGAGTCAGTGCTTTGAGCTGTTCATAAGCGTCGCTAATTCCGTAGCGACGCATGACCATTTGCAGTGGCTCGGCAAGCACTTCCCAGTGTGACTCCAAGTCGGCTTGAAGGCGTGTTGGGTTCACCTTGAGTTTGCTTAAACCTTTTGTAATCGCTTGGTAGGCAATGAGCGTGTAACCAAAAGCAGAACCACAGTTTCGCATGACGGTTGAATCACTGAGATCGCGTTGCCACCGAGAAATCGTTAATTTATTCGCTAAATGATTGAGTAAGGCATTGGACAAGCCGAGATTGCCTTCGGCATTTTCAAAATCGATGGGATTTATTTTATGGGGCATTGTCGATGAGCCGACTTCGCCAGCCACCATTTTTTGTTGAAAATAATTCAGGCTGATATAGCCCCAAATATCTCGACAACAATCGATGAGGATATTGTTGATGCGAACCAGTATTTGAAATAATTCCGCGAGACGATCGTGCGGTTCGATTTGTGTGGTGTACGCGTTGTATTCGAGTCCAATCGCTTCGATGAAGTGACGGCTTTCTTTCGGCCAGTCAATGTCAGGGTAAGCGACGCGATGCGCGTTGAAGTTGCCAACGGCACCATTCATCTTACCGGTGAACATTAAATTGGACAATGCGTGCAAGGGTTCCTGTAAACGAGCAGCGAAATTAGCCAGCTCTTTTCCCAGCGTGGTGGGTGAGGCGGGTTGTCCGTGGGTTCGTGATAGCATGGACTCTTCGGCGTGCGATTTTGCCAGCTGTCGCAAATGATCGATCACTTGCGTGAGCGCTGGAACGAGAACATCATCTCTCGCGTTTTTTAGCGCTAAAGCATAAGCCAAATTGTTTATATCTTCGGATGTGCAACCGAAATGAATGAAAGGAATAAATGGTTTCAAGGAAGCGTCAGCTTGGCATTGTTCTTGTAAAAAGTATTCAACGGCCTTGACGTCATGGTTAATCTTTTTTTCGATGGCTTTGATGGCTTTTGCTTTTGTTAAATCAACGTCGGCGTTGAGGCGTTCCAATTTTTTACCGGTTGATGCATCGGGGTGCGGTGCGTCGGGAAGTTTGAGTTCCATGGTTAAGAATAGAAGCCAAGCAATCTCAACATGCACACGATAACGAATAAGGCCGTATTCGCTGAGAAATGGCCTAAAGCTTGCAAGCTTTTCATGATATCGACCGTCCAATGGCGATAAGGCAGTCAGTGCTAGTAATTCCATGGTTTAAATAATACACGACTCATTTCGAATCGTATAGGTTTTCACCCTGTTTTCCGTTATCTCGCCACAGCGATCCACGGGGAAAGTGTTTCGCACAAAGTGCGAAACTCCTGAGATCGACAATCACGGTAGTGTGATCAGTGTATTGGCGTGTTATAACTCAATTTAATCTCTAAAACATAACGGGAGTTTTTTCGATGAAAGATAAGACTAAAAACATTTCAAAACGTTTTATCGCTGCTGCATTAATTTTTTCCAGCTTAACCCAACTCGAGGCTCAAGCTTCAGCGAGTTACCATTTTTATATCCACTCATTGAATCAACCAAAACCCACTCAATTGCTTAAAAATAGTGTGTTATCGGGTTTGGGTTCAGGGTGGTCCTTGGATAATAACAAAGGTGTTGGCCAATGTTTGCAGGGCGCTATGGATTATGTGGGAACACCATCCGCCTCTGTCTCGATGGATTCGCTGTTGAGTTACGATGATGTGATGGAACAATTGGGTTTAAAGCTCGATGGGAATTTGGCCTTTGTGGGATTTAATGCTGACTATACGAGTGAGTACTCTCATTTGTTGAGCGACACTGATTTTACACAGACATTGATTTATCGCGCTAATATTTTTTTAAAGAATCGGCGTTTTGTGCCGCCCGCTGATCATTCACCACTGACTTGGATTGGTGAACAGTATGCGAATGACCCTGTGGCGTTTCGTGTCAGTTGCGGCGATAAATTTGTGTCGCAGCAGCAAGTGGGTGGGTTTTTATATGTTGCTGTAAAATTTCATTTCCGTACGAAAACGGAAAAAAATACATTCAATAATTCGTTAAGGGGTAAGCTTTCCTCATTTGCCGAATTAAGTGAAAATTTATTAAAAGTAGGGGATAACGTGCATCAAGATGGTGATGTATCCGTGGCTGCTTTTCAAATCGGCGGTGATCCAACGAGATTAGGTTTAATTTTAGGCGCTCAAAAGGGAGTGCTTGAAGTCCCTGTATTAAATTGCAGTTTAACGAATTTAGCGGCGTGCAAGGAAATGATTAGTCAGATTTTAGTGTATGCAAGCCAACCTGGCGACGGCAATTTCCCTTCCCAATTTGTGAATGATGATGTGTCTAGCCCGATTGGTCCAGGCGTCCTTCGAAATGAATTACTGAGTTATGCGACCGTTGTACCAGTAAAACTGGGCCCTAGTTTAGTGACACAAGATATTATTGATGCGCGTGCGCGAATTTCTCAGAAATATGAGCAAGCGGTTCAGCAAATGAATAATGTGAATGCCGTGATCGATAGTGGGGCACCGCTTTCGGCGGATTATGTGAACCGTTTAAACTCGGCAAAAACGATTATTGAGAAAAATAATTTGCTGCTGCAGCAAGCAGGGCAGGTTTGTTATGACGGTGATTTGAGTCAATGCCTTTCTACTGAAGCGATGGCCAATAAAAAAATTGAGGAAGTTGACTTAACTCCTTTTACAAAACGTATATTAGCGTTGGGAGTTGGCACGGCAGAGCATTTCTATCCTTATTCCTCTAACCAGTTTATTTTTGGAAATAGGAATCGATTTTTTGAGGATGAGATCTTTACAGTGAATTCCTTTACACGAGAGGCGATTGATTTATCCCTGCCGGGTTTTCGAGTAAAAGGCGGTTCTCAGGATGGGGGGTTGACTTATCAAGCGATGTATCATAATTACAACACCAATTATTACGAAAAGATGACTTTGATTCCGGATTTTCAGGCGCCTTAAACCTAGAAAACCTAGTTGGGCACGTTTATCTGTTGCAAGCAAGCTCTAATTGAAGTCAGTAATTGTTTTCGGTAATATTCGGAAAGCTAAGAGCACTGGTTTCGCAGGTTGACAAAAGACGATGAAATTTATTGATTTAAACCAACAGTATCAATTAATTAGCCAGCAAATCCAGTCGGGGATTCAAGGCGTTCTCAACCATGGTCAATACATCATGGGGCCTGAGGTTTTTGTGCTTGAGGGTGAGCTCGCCTCTTTTATCAGCGCGAAACATTGTATTACCGTATCCAGCGGGACCATGGCGCTGCAAGTTGCGTTAATGGCTTTAAATATTGGGCCGGGTGATGAGGTCATTACTTCGCCATTCAGTTTTTTTGCAACCGTTGAAATGATTGTGATGCTCGGTGCCATTCCTGTTTTTGTTGATATCGATCAGAAAACATACAATATGGATCCTTCTCAATTAGCAGCAGCCATTACGCCAAAAACCAGAGCCATTATTCCCGTGAGTCTTTATGGGCAGTGTGCTGATCTCGCAACCATCAATGCCATTGCGGAGCGTCATCGCTTGCCAGTGATTGAAGATGGGGCCCAAAGTTTTGGCGCCATGCATCATGGAAAATTTTCTTGCAGCATGACGATCATCGGTTGTACAAGCTTTTTTCCTTCCAAGCCTTTGGGCTGTTATGGTGATGGTGGGGCCTGTTTTACAAATGATGATCATCTGGCTGAGCAAATGCGACGGATTCGTAACCATGGACAGGATGTTCGCTACCATCACACGCTCATTGGCACGAATGCCCGTTTTGATACCCTCCAATCCGCTATTTTGCTTGAAAAGTTTAAGCTTTTTCCCGGTGAGCTTCAGAAGAGGCAGGTTTTAGCGCAATGGTACAATAAAAGACTGAATGGATATTTTTCTATCCCTTATATTTCTCCAGAAAATGTCAGTATTTATGGGCAGTATACAATCCAAACTGAAAATAGAGATGAACTTCAAAGCGAATTACAGCGCCTGGGTATTCCGACCACGATTCACTATCCCAAGGCTTTGCATCAGCAACCGGCTATTGCAGAACTCATGGCAGGAGTTTCTTACCCCGTTGCAGAACAAGCAGCCGCACGCGTGCTGAGCCTTCCTTTCCATCCCTATTTAGACGAAAAAACGGTCGATTACATTTGCAGTCAGCTGATCAAGTTATCGTCTTGGAAAGAGGATTCATTGCCGCTTGTGTCAGCCATTGAGTGAGAGCCTGTTGACCATTAATCAGAACAATCTAGCCTGGTATTTAATTTATTCCAAGCCGCGTCAAGAGCGAGTCGCTGAAGAAAACCTTCGGTGTCAAGGGTATGTTACGTATTTACCATTTATTGAACAGCGCCAACGAAAACAAGGGCGTTACTGTTGGGCGCTAGAACCACTTTTCCCTCGTTATCTTTTTATACAACTCAACGCTGGGAAAGATGATTGGGGGCCAATACGATCGACTCGAGGCGTGTCTTCTTTGGTTCGTTTTGGTGGTGTTCCCGCAAAAGTTCCAGAAAATCTCATTGATTTTACGAAGCAGCGCGAAATAAAACGTGCTGCTGAGGAGAAAGATCCTTTTAAGCCCGGAGAGCGAGTTCGAATTGCGAGTGGTGTGTTGTCGGGTTATGAAGGGATTTTCGAGTCCACTTCTGGTGCAGAGCGAGTGACTTTATTGCTTAATATTGTTGGCAAAGAAACGAGGGTTGAATTGCCAATGAATTTAATTGAAAGCAGTTAAAAACGGGCATAAGCTGTCAATTTTTTGTTCTGTTTTTGGCTGTTCGCTTTTCTTGATTTTTGTAATGATTCGTGTAGAGTGTTCATGCTATGAACGCAGACGATGATATGGAGATCACTCTTCCGATTCTCCGATTGATTGAACAAAAAAGCGATATTACCCAACGGAGTTTAGCCAAACAGTTGGGTTTAGCGCTTGGGTTGACCAATTCCTATCTCAAATATTGCATCAATAAAGGTTTAGTGAAAATCGAACAAATTCCAGCGAATCGATACCTCTATTATTTAACCCCAAAAGGTTTTGCGGAAAAAAGTCGATTGACGGCAGAATTTCTGACCCGCTCATTTCATTTTTACCGTCAAGCTAGCGCCTCCTGTTTCCATTTATTTAAGCGCTGTTTGTCGCAAGGTTATAAAGAAGCGATTTTGTGTGGTGTTTCCGATTTGACGGATATTGCTTTGTTGCAGGCCTCGCGTACGGAAGTTCAGGTGTTGGGAATTTATGATCCAAGTTGTGAGCATGATCTGCATTTAAAATATCAAGTTTGGCATGAAATGAAAGCGCCATTGGAACACGCCGTTTTTGTGATAACGGCACTGAATGCGCCAAAACGAATGCGCATTCAACTGCAACAAACGATCGATGACTCACGTGTCGTGGCCCCCGATATTTTGAGCTTATAAAGCCAAAGGTTGGCGATGATTCAATGCGGTGTTAAATGCCGTAGGGCGGTAGCGTGCTTGAAGCCGCTTCAAATACGTCATCTTCGTGCGAGGATGTCTAAATTAATAAAGAAAAATCCATCAATATCACGGGCGATTTTAAGCAAGTAGGTTGGGCTGAGCGCACGCGAAGCCCAACATATACTGACTCAAGATTGGTTGAAAA
>CAYGED010000037.1:0-8752 GCA_964348555.1 uncultured Coxiellaceae bacterium | reverse complement strand
CGCATTCAGAGGACAGAAGGCCAAACACAGATCAGACTGTTTTTTTATCTTCTGTCCTCTGATGGTGGAGGGGGTAGGATTCGAACCTACGAAGGCAAAGCCGTCAGATTTACAGTCTGATCCCTTTGGCCACTCGGGAACCCCTCCGCTCAAATTTCATTCCTGCCAGGCCTTTCACGGCTGTTCTCGCCCGGCCTGGCGTTCTCTCGCTTCACAAGCGAATCCTCCAAACCCAGCTCCCAATCTACAATCTAAAAATTAAAAAGGTGAGTACAACTCTTTCGGAATGACCGAATGCAGTTACTCAAACTTAAAAAATCAAGCTCGATATTTTGCGTAACAAAGCCGCTCCTGTCAACTGAAATCAACTGAAAAGGCGAGATTTTTTCGGGTCCCAGTGAAAATAATGAACTGCTTCGATCAGGCCTTCCAAAGCAACAGCGGCCCTATAGTTTTTCACTGGAATGGAAATGGGCAAAACCACCCACTTTAAGGCTTGATCGCGACTATCATCAACTTCAAGAAGCTGATTGGTATTTGCCGAGGATAGACCCACACTGAATCGTTTGAGCGGAAAAGAAAGACCTTTGCCGATCATTTTGATGTAGGCCTCCTTTCGCGTCCACAATCGGTAAAAGGCACTCAACTGCTGAGACGGCGGCAAAGCCAAGTACTCCGCCTTCTCTCGGGGTGAAAAAAACCGTTCGACGACACCTCTCTCATCCACGCCACGCCGCATAAACTCCACATCAACACCCACCTCGCGCCCACGGGTTATCGCAAATAAGGCCACTCCTTCTGAATGAGAAGCGTTGAACTGTAAATCCGTTGGATGATCGAGATAAGGCTTTCCATGCTCACCTTTTCTAAATTGAAGCGCAGCCGGTGGAATATTGGTGTATTGACTTAATATATCGCGCAATATTGCAGACGCGGCGATATAACGTTCACGGTGTTTGACTTGAACAAAACGCATCGCCCGCTCCTGCTCTGACAAAGTCAGCACCCGCCATCCTTGTTCCAATCTTTCAGGCGACCAATCCAGTTCGGCATACCAAAGGTGGATAACACTTTCTTTAGGGACCGTTGACATTTCTACCATCCTAGCGAAATGTCCACAGCCACTCAATTATTTTATGCCCTTAACCCAACTATTTCATACTGGGTCTACACCCCAAAAGGCCAATGGCCGCGAATCTTGATTCTAATTCTTATTTCCTTATATTTATTTTTATGAAATAATGAAACACAACTCAAGGAAGGTGCCATGACCAATAATCAGAATGATTCTATTCAGGAAATATATATCGATGGTGTTGGTTTTATCACTTTTTTAGGTGGAGTTGTCCGAATGGACCTCATCCGAGTCATACCCAGCCCACCGACTGAAAACGATAAACCCAGCCCAGAACAACCAAGTCGTGCGAAAATTGCCCAACGCTTAATTCTAAGCCTTCAAGGATTTCTCCAATCCGTCGATGCCATGAATAAGCTCGTCATTCAACTTCGTGACGCTGGCGTACTCCATCAACAAGAAGCACCTAAGAAGACAGAAAAATCACCATTGAAACGTGAGTCAAAATAGCCAGTTAATAGCTTTACCGGGGACTGAGTGTGAGCGATGATGGAATAATAAAAGATAGTCAACCTGTCGATGAGCCAGCAGGAACATTGCTGGATTGTCTCGTCGAACTCACGAAATTCTACGATCGCCGAACGAATGCCTCTGCACTGGTCAGCGGATTACCGCTAAAAGATAACGAATTAACGCTCGAACTTTTCCAACGAGCTGCCAATCGCGCACACTTAAAAAGCCAATTCGTCAAACAACCGTTTCACTACATCCGTTCAGCTTTGTTACCCTGTATTCTTTTTTTAAAAGACAACCAATTTTGCTTACTGTTCAACTTACAGGAAGATGGTTTTGCAGAAGTATTTATAAACCAAAAAAAACAACTGATCCGCACGACCGACCTTGAGAAGCAATACGCGGACGGCATCCTGCTGGCGAAACCGGAAAACGTTTACACAGAAGAACCTTCCGAAAAGACATTGACGAACATTTGGCGCCTTTCGTGGCTACGTTCTACCGTTCGACAATTTTATCCGCTGTATGGGGAAATTTTTATTGCGTCGTTTTTCATTAACCTTCTCGCATTAGCTTCGCCACTCTTTGTCATGAACGTGTACGATCGCGTGGTGCCGAATGCAGCGATTGCAACGTTGTGGATGTTAGCCATTGGAGTCTTCATCGCCTTTTTATTTGACTTCCTTCTTCGACTCGTGCGAACTCATTTCGTGGATAATGCCGCAAGAAATATCGACGCACAGCTGTCCACAAAAATCTTTGAGCGATTAATGGGAATACAAATGATCGCCCGTCCGGACTCTGTCGGACAATTAAATAATACCGTGCAAGCGTTTGAAGCATTTCGCGACTTTATGACCTCGCTTTCGGTGACCGTTTTAGTTGATTTTCCTTTTACCATTATCTTCATTGTGGTCATTGCCATCATTGGCGGCAAATTATTTCTAGTGCCGTTAATTTTAATGCCTCTCGTTTTTATCATCAGTACAATTATTCAAACCCCACTCATTAAATTAGTACGTCAATCTTACGCGCTGGCCAGCATTAAGCAGCAAGCTTTAATTGAAACCTTAGTCGGCATCACCACCATAAAAGCACAAAACGCTGAAAGTGTCTTTCAACGAAAATGGGAACGCCTAGCTTGTTATGCCGCTTCTATCGGCGCGAAACTACGCTTTTTAAATGCGCTCGCCATGAATTTTTCAACTTTCTCACAATATTTGGGTAGCGCCATCATCGTTATCGCCGGCGTGTACATGATTGCCGCTAATCACTTAAGCATGGGAGCTTTGATCGCTTGTACCATCTTAACCGGCCGCGCGCTCGCACCACTGGCGCAAATTGCAAATTTATTTATGCGTTACTATCAATCGTTAATAAGTGTGAAAGGTATCGACAAAATAATGAATCTGCCAATAGAACGCCCCATTGATAAAAAATTCATGCAACCAGACACCATCATCAACAAAATTGAATTTAAAAATGTTGACTTTGCCTATCCTAAAAATCTCTATAAATCACTTGCTGATGTCTCTTTTATAATTAACCCTGGTGAGCACGTTGCCATTGTTGGTCGAGTTGGCGCTGGAAAAACAACGTTATTAAAGCTAGCTGTCGGCCTTTATACTGCCACTAAAGGCAAAATACTGATAAGCGATGTGGATAATCAGCAATTGGATCCGATGGTGATTCGACACCACATTGGTTACGTTCCACAAGATATTATTTTGTTTAGCGGCACCGTACGCGACAACATTATACTGGGTGACCCTAACGCCTCCGATACGGCTATTTTAAACACTGTTAAAATAGCCGGGTTAAGTTCGATCCTCAATGAGCAGCCGGATGGCATTGATATGAAAGTCGGTGAGCGTGGCGATCGATTGTCGGGCGGACAACGTCAAGGTGTCGCTTTAGCGCAAGCACTGTTGCACGATCCGTCCATTTTAATTCTTGATGAACCGACCACTTCGATGGATGAGGCTAATGAATCCGCTTTCATGCAAACCATGAAAAAGGTGACTGCAAATAAAACCCTATTGCTCGCAACGCATAAAAGTTCGATGTTGGCACTTGTCGAACGAATTATCGTCCTTGATAAAGGTAAAATCGTCGCTGACGGTAAGAAAGATACTGTGTTAGCCGCACTGCGAGAAAAATCAATCCAAGCACAGGCGGGGCATGAGCGTGAAGACAAGTAAATCAAAAAAAACGCAGGCCCGCTGGCAGAAAAGATCAAAAGCGGAAGCTTTTATGGAGGGGCTTAACACCCAGGCGTTAATGGGCCCGCCTGAAAGTCGACATATTTTACTGTGGGTCTGCGTCCTTTTTATTGCCGTGTTATTTATCTGGTCTGCTTTTGCCAAGATTGATCAAGTCACGCAAGGTTTTGGTAAAGTGGTTCCAGCCGGTCGAGTGCAAGTCATTCAACACCTGGAAGGTGGTGTCATTGAAAAAATACTTGTCCAGGAAGGTCAATTCGTTGAAGAAGGCCAAGTGTTAATGGAGATTGACGACACATCTTCTTTATCGCTTTACCGCGATGGATTATTACGAGCCGCCGCATTAGAAGCGAGAATAACCCGTTTAACAGCAGAAGCAAAAGGCACTCCCTTTACACCTCCCGAACACTTGAAAAACGAGTATCAAACTTATGTAACCAATGAGAAAGAGTCCTATGAAGCGAATCAAAAAAACCTATCGGACCGCAAAAAAATTCTTGGGCAACAAGTGAAACAACAAGGACGTGAGCTCGATGCACTCCAAGCCAGAATCAAAAAACTGGAAACCAATTATGGAATCACCAAACAAGAGCTCGGTATGACACAAGGTCTGCTCAAAGCTGGGGCCGCTTCGAAAATTGAAGTCTTACGACTGGAACAGCAAGCCAATGAGTTACAAGGGCAAAAGGATGAAGCGAACTACACATACCTGCGCACCCAGGAAACCTTAACGGAAGTTCAGCAACGACTCGAGGAGCTTGAGAGCACTTTCCGAAGCGAGGCGGCCAAAGAGCTCGTGGTCACAAAAGCCCAACTCGCCAGCCAAAATGAAACCAATCGATCGTTGAAAGACCGCCTCACACGAACTGTCTTGAAAGCACCGGTGTCAGGTACGATCAAAGTCATGCACGTCAATACGATTGGCAGCACAGTAAAGCCCGGTGAAGACCTCATTGAAATCGTTCCGTTCGACGCGGAACTGTTTGTGGAGGCCAAAGTCGTCCCTAAAGACATTGGATTTATACATCCCGGGCAAGCTGCCATCATCAAACTGACGGCCTACGACTTCGTCATCTATGGGGGGATCGAAGGCGAAGTGAAGAGCATCAGTGCCGACACCGTCACCGATAGTGAAGGCAATACGTTTTACCTAGTAAAGGTAACTCCCAACAAAACCAACCTGGGCACCAAAGAAAAGCCGCTCCCTATCCTACCGGGTATGACAGCCGAAGTGGATATCATCACCGGCAAGAGAAGCGTATTGACCTACCTCCTCAAGCCCATTTTAAGAGGCTCCCATCAAGCGTTGGGCGAACGTTAACAGTGCACAGTGAACCTCACTCACATCAAGACCTCTTCTTCCTCTTTTTTGAAAGTTTTTTGAACAGCCTGGGCAAGTATAGAGTTACACAAACCTAAGTACCTACCCTATAATATTGTTGAGCGATAAAGGATTTTACCTATAATGTTGCGCCGCTGGAACACACACCTCTTCATATGGATGACTTGCATCGTCATGCCATTGGTTGCTAATACCACTTATGGAGAAACACTGCATGGCGCCGTGGAATACACTTTAAAAACCAACCCCCATGTTCTGATCAGTATCAAACAACGACTGCAAGCCGACCAACGTTTCAAAGAAAGCCGAGCAGGATTTCTCCCAACCATCGACGTTGGCGGTCAATGGGGACCCGAGCGCACGAAAAACTTTTCGACGGTTCAACAGTCTGTGGATTTAGTTCGACGAAACCGATCGTTCGAACTCACTGAAAATATCTTTCGTGGGTATGAAACGATCTTTAACATAAAAGCGGACCTTGCCCGGATCAGTGCGAGCGCTTATCGTGTTAACGACACCTCACAAAATACCGCACTGGCCGTCATTGAAGTCTATCTGAATGTCATGCGAACCAGGTCATTGCTGGCCGTTGCTCAGCAAAACGTTAACGCACATAAAAGAACGGCGAAGATAATTGCCCTCCGCGTTGAAAAAGGGCTTAGCAACGCAGCTGAATTACAACAATCACAAGGTCGATTGGCTTTAGCAGAATCGAATTTGTATAATGAAATAAATAATTATCAAGACGCCATTTCTGAATACATTGAAGTCGTCGGAAAATCACCTGAAGATTTGCAATTATCACCCCAACTGATCAGCCATCAGGAAAATATCACAAAAGATAACGCGATTGAAATTGCTTTGAAAAAAAATCCCACACTGATCAGCACACAATTTAATTTATTTGAAGCCGTCGCCCGCCACAAAGCAACGTATTCTGCCTATTTCCCCTCCGTTGATATTGTGCTCAGCAGCAACCATGGCGAAAACGTTGGAGGTCTTGAAGGTGATAACTTCAATGATTCCGCTTACGTGAGAATGAACTTTAACCTTTACCGTGGTGGTGAGGATCTCGCAAAATTAAGACAAACTGCCTACCAAAAAGAAGAGGCTTTCGAAGAAATACGTAAAACACAAAGAGAAGTTACCAAAAATACTTCCCTGGCCTGGAGCGCCTGGCAAATTGACAAAATACAAATCGCTCAACTGAAAACACACATGGTCAAATCGAAATTCGTGGTCGGCGCCTTTAAAATGCAATACGTTGTCAGCAAACGCACCTTAGTCGATTTGCTGAATGCTGAAAGCGAATACTTTACAGCACGCCGCTCTTATATTGACGGAAGATTCAGCCTTATTCTGAATCATTACCGGCTGCTCAATCAAATGGGAATTCTGCTAGAAAAACTTAATATTTCATTGCCCAAAACCGCCTATACTCCCGATGAAGCTCATCAACGTCGCGTAGAAGAATGGCGTCGTCAAGAAGCCATCGCTGAACAAGAATCCTACCATAAACCCGGCAGCCACCCAGCACTGCAACAAACTCTCACTGCCATTCCAGCACCATCGAAATCACTTCCTATTCCAAAACAAACAGAACAGCAGCTACCCAGCAGTGAAAACGTGAGTGAAACCAGTAAAGTGTCTTTACCCATTCAGATAGAAAATGAACCCAAAGAACGCATTCACCTTCCCGGATTAGGAGAATTATTCGATTATCTCAGCAAGCTATCCCCACCCATCGCTTCCTCTCAACATCCGCTTACCAAACACCCCGTAACCCATCAAGTGCCTCCCGTGTGGTTTAGTCTCGCCAACCAAATACTGCCCATGCCAAAGGCCACTCCTAAAAAACCGCTATCACTTCCTGGCCCGAACACCATCATAAACAGTGAACCCCTACTAGGAGCACCAGTCAGCTTAAAAACTCCAAACAAAACCCGTTTACTACCGGAGCCGTAAAAACACTTTACATGCTATTGGGGATTTATGAGACGGTAACGGTCACGTCGTCTTGGACGTTTACTGTCGCTGTACCACTCGTGTAGCTCGCGTAAGTCACTCCATTCACCGTCGTGTTCGCTCCTTGCGTCCACGATCCATCCACAGTCGATAATACCACGCCATCGCTTGCATCCCCGCCTATGTATAACGTGTTATCCCCATCCGTGACATCCAGCACATCTTGCGCCCCAAGCGTTAAGGTATTTGCCGCACTTCCATCCACTAAATCAATGTGCTCGATGTTCGTGAGCTTTGATGATAAGTTCGTCACGCCCGTTAAGTTAATGCTTTGACCATCCAAGAACCTGACTGTATCCATCTTACTCCCACCGGTAATAGTGTCGTTGAGTGTATAGGTATTCGTGGTTACCCATTGCTTCTCATCAATTTGAGATACGGCATCAGCTCCTGGTGTTAAGCCAAATTCACCACCCTCAATATTAAACACCGCAATATCATTGCTCGAGTTATTCAACGTATCACTCCCTGTCGTGGCATTGAACGTCGCCGTACCGTCAACACCCACAAATTCATCACCATACAAAATCATATTACCCGTCAGTTGAATTTCCATATCCGCGGTTCCATCCGTACCAAAGCTGATTGACAGAATGGTATTGCCCCCTTCCCTGTAGTAGCGTAACTCATTCGACGTTGTGCTGAATGCCGCATCGCTAATAAAACTTAAATTCAATCCAGTAAAATCAATTTGATCCGTTTCCAGTGACGTATAACTACCGCTGCCTTGTTTGAAATCCGTGATCGTGTCACGATTACCGCTACCTACCCCAGAATACGACGAATTTGTCCAGATAAACGTGTCATTACTCTCACCACCCGTTACCGTGTCATTCGATTGCGTTAAACCACTCACCGATAAATTATACTTCGAGGATAAATATTGATGTAACATATCTGTTTCACTCGAGGTCAAATCATTGCTAAAAACCATGATTTCAGCAATTTCACCCTTAAAAAATTCAGTATTGTTCGGAATTTTTCTACCAATATTGTAACCACCAGAAATATCTAAATTCGTTGTGCTGTTATTAACATTTCCAGTGAGTGGTATTCCATTTTCGGTTAAGATCATATTGCTAGAAGCATCATCTGTGCGTTCCATTATCGTAAGTTCCCACGCATTAGCGGCATAAGTACCCAGGTTTAAATTAATGACCTGATCATTATATCCATAAGTCGTGGCAGTTAAAGTGAGTAACGCTGCTCGATCACCCGCAGTTACATTAGTGCTATCATTAATTTCAAATATGGTTGTTAACCCTGGCGCCGTTGATTTCCAAATCACGACATACGTGTAACTATCATCACCGGCTGATAAAGCCGAACTACCACCCAACCAGTCACCCGTCGCCATCTGAACTGTCGCATGACCATTTAACGCATCCGTCTTAATGTTCGGTTGTATACTCGTATTCGCTTGTGTTGCGTTTTTACCACTTCCAGATTTATCTACCCACGTCGCAACCGTTTGCCCATTCGTGGCTGCGCTACCATCTCCATTCAAATCACTCGCATCCAACCATAAGGTCATATTCGCAACCGATGTATTCGTAAAAGCAGCACTATCGACAT
>CAYGED010000036.1:0-8755 GCA_964348555.1 uncultured Coxiellaceae bacterium | reverse complement strand
CTTCCTCTTCCTCGTCTTCGTTAGCTTCATCAGCGGCATTTTGTGAGAAGTTCTCTTCCGCGTTTTCATCTTCTGATTCCCCCACCTCATCCTCAACGCTTTCAACATCGGACTCAAAGTCTTCATCCTGGGCAATGTCAGCGTTTTCATCAAAGCCTTCGGGATCATCCATCGCTTCTTCTAAGTTTTCAGCCTCCTGTGCAGAAGTAACCAACTTTTGACTGCTGTCCTGACAAATGGCATTGGTGACGCCAATGATGTTGCTACCCGACTCTGGTCCGATATCCCTGTACTCACCTCGATCTGTTTCTATCTCTCCCTTTCCTTCCCAAATCGATGCGCCATTACCGTATTGACCTGCTATCAAGCTGTAAGTAGTACCTTGAACGGCAAGCTTAGTCGTTTTTGTTGAGGCGGGTGCTTTGGATTTTCCGCTGATTGCGATCAGCGCGCCTTTTGCCAGCTTATTTTCAGCACCGTCTCCATTGGGGGTGAGAGTGACCTTTAACGTTGAGTTTGGATTGACTTGAGTCAACGCATTGTCAATACCACGGTATTGCAGTTTTCCATCAGCGCCGGTGGTAATGGTATCGCCATTATTGATGGTGGCACCTCGGCCAGCGGCGCTACCGTTAATTTTGCAGTCGCCCGTTGCCATGATCACCTTGCCTGCGGCTGCTATCGCAGTTGAACAAGCAAAGAGAGAAGCTAACAACGGTAAAACGATTTTAGTTATGGTTGAATTCATGAATTTTTCCTCTTCCTGTTAAACGTATTATTTCCTATCTGACAATGCAATGCTTCACTTTTCCTAGCTTTCTAGCTTGAATATCAAGGAAACCATAATAACCTGTTTGGGGAAGGTACTCAGTGGAATATTGCTTTGATTATAGGAATAAGTGTAGGTGGGTTGTACGGCCCAAAAACGGGAGAACCTAAATCGCCAGCCCACTTGTATCGAATAATAATTGTCTTCTCGCTTTACCAAAAAGGTTGGATTAATGCCTTGATATTGGGAATTACTATAGAAAAGCGCTAAAAAAGGCTTTTGGTTTTTGATGCCTCTCCAGTCCCAGTTCAGAGCAGCGCTCCAATATTGGCGAAATTGAAAGGCACCAATTTCATATTGAGCGTTACCCATGCCTTTTGACACTATCAACGATAGATTCATCGGTATCGTACTGGGTTTTATGGACCAACTGCCATCAATAATTTCCAGGCTACCGCCTCGCGGTGCTCTTTCCGAATCAATGGCTTCCTCGGTCGCGGAAATACCCACGGTTTGGGTCTTGGCAACGGGTATGTAGGCAGCCGCAGTAATATCCACGATCCGTTGATCGGGCCCGGTATTGTATTCGTACTCTCGGATTCGAACAGGGAATTTAAGGCTAACGGTTTTGAGCTTACCGTCGATACCGACAATGCCATCAAACAGTGTGTAATCAAATCGATGGTCCGCATAATTTTGACGGCTGAAAATAGCGCCATTGGCAAAGACATTCGCGCTTGAGGTGTCATTTATTCGATGATTAAACCCTACCGCCACGGCTTCGTTAGAAAAAACGGAGCCAATGCCCGTTTGTGTGGGCGTTAACAGTAGAAAACCCGCTGGGTTTGGTGCAGGAATAAAACTCGAGCTCGTGACTGAATTAATGTCGGTATCATAACCGTTATTCATGGATAGGGAGACGTATGCTTTAGTGCGCGATTTCATGCGTATCGCTTGAATCTTTTTTAAATAAAGCTCAGCAATAGCTCGCTGCGTAGCACTACCCCGTTTGGCGACAATTTCAAAATTCTTTTTAGCAGAGTTAATGTCCGTTAATGCAAAATAAGCTCTGCCCAATTCCAGTCGCGCTTTTTGATTATTGGGTTGGGCCATTAGCACGCGTTCGAGTGCGAAAACAGCTTCTTCAGGATGCTTTGTTCGTAAGGCTGCCATTCCGTACCTGAAGTCAAAACCGGGATCTCCTGCTCGCGTGATGGATTGTTTTTTATCGGCTAAATAAGTTTTTTCATTTTGTTTTTCTAACTGTGGTGTTGCTAAAAGCTTGTTCGCTGCATACGCTGTATTGCTGAGAGCGAACACAAGTCCCACGCCAAAAAAAATAATTGTTGTCCCTTTCATGTATCCTAATCCACGGCATCAAAGTTATTTTTTACGAATAGCCAAACCATTTTTTTATCAGATCAATAAATTTTTTGGTATAATTTTTCTTCTGGTCGGCTGCCTCTTTATCGAGTAAAGCTTGTTGTGTTTTCAGATTTTGGATTTGACGTTCTGCTATTTTTTCACTGAGGACCGCCACTAAGTTTGGATGACTGGAAAACATGTGCTGCATGGCTTCCTTGGTTATCTCATACAAGTAGCAATCGGTGACGGCAACGACTCGAGCAGAACGAGGTTCGCCCAGTAATAATGACATTTCACCAAAATAAGATCCCGGGATTAATTTAGCCGTTGGCACCCACGCCTTTGTTTCCTTCACTTGAATCAGCACTCGCGCCAATCCTTCGACTACGATGAACATGGAATCGCCATTGTCCTCTTGGTTGACGATAACACTGCCTTGTTTGATGGTTTGCATGTTGAGTTGCTTGGCTAAGGCGAGATATTCTGCATCCGAAAGCGTTGAGAATAATTCAATTTTCTTTAGTGTTTCTTCCGAACTTAATAGTGGAAAAGGTGTTTGTGCCAATTGATCTCGAATTTTTTCTGGTGCTATTCCCTCATTTGTAATTTGAACGAATTGATCTCGATAGCGCCAGCTCGTGGATTCCATGTTCAAACCCACCATGGATAAATGGTGGATGAGGCTGAGATAAAGTTCATTTTTGGTTTTTTTCAGCGATGTCGTGGCGATATCGAACCAATATTTCATTTCAAACTCCACGAAACCATCCTCGATATTCTTGATTCTTACTTTTGATTCGGGCGTTTCGGAAATAGAATCCACTGACTTTAAAGCAGCTTCCAAAATACGCATGACTCGCTCAATGGGTATCGTCAAAATGTAAATCGAAATCGGTAAAGTAAATGCAGAGAGCGTCTGTGGCCGCGAAAAATTAATAACGATAGCATTATTCGTCAGATTATTGGGAACAAAGATGAGGTTGTCATTTCCATCACGAAAGCAGGTGTAACGCCAGCTCATCTCGACGACCTCTGCGGGGCCATCTAATAAATCACGTAGCAGGACTAGGTCGCCTATCCTAAAGATAGGATCGATACTCATGGTGACGCCGGTAAATGCACTCTCAATAGTGCCTCGCAAGGCGAAACCGAGAATGATACCTAATACCCCGGTGGTGGCTAGCAAGCCTGAGATTGATTTTTTGAATACGATGCTGACAATTAAAAACAACGCAATCAGAAAAATAATCGTGCTCACGATGGTTTTTAAAAGTCTAGGAATTTTGCCTTGGATACGCCGCTCGATAAACCATTGCCAAAAATAAACCCCAATAATGCGACTGATCAGCCAAGCCACGCCTAGAAAAATCAGCGTGAACCAAACTTCTTCTAATAAGTAGGATTGGCTAAGTAAAATGGCTTTTTGTGATGCGGCGCCGAAATGGTTCCAGGTAAGCCGATAGGCAGTGAGAAAAACAAGGAGTACGATGGGTGCAATAAGAGGTCTACGCTTTCTGTTCATTCCTTGATCCCAGAGTCGGTAAGCTTGGGCGATTTTTCGCTTAGAAATAGTATACTGATTGGCAGAATGAATACAAGCGCAAGGGATTTTCTTATCGTGCAGAGGTTAAAGGATCTTCGATGCCTAAGGATTTAAATGCATTCAATCGCAGGATGCAACTGTCGCAAGTGCCACAAGCCTTTTGGTTTTCAGTGGCGCGGTAGCAGGATACGGTCATGCCATGGTCAACACCCAGTTTCAAGCCGAGTGCAATCGTTTCTGCTTTCGACAAACGCAACAGTGGGGTGCGAATACGAAATGAAACGCCTTCAACGCCCGCTTTCGTCGCCAGCGTGGCGAGTTGTTCAAATGCTTTGAAATACTCTGGCCGACAATCGGGATAGCCGGAGTAATCCACGGCACTGGCACCGATAAAAATATCTGTCGCGCTTAACACTTCGGCGAAGCCAAGTGCAATCGAGAGAAAAATCGTGTTTCGGGCTGGCACGTAAGTCGCAGGGATTTTTCCATCGCCTTGGTAATTGGGCACTTCCATTTGATCATCCGTCAAAGCAGAGCCGCCCAGTTGGCGAAGACTCAATTGAATTCTTTTAAAGGTTTTTGCTTGAAAGTGTTCGGCAATCGTTTGGGCGGCAGCAAGCTCAATGCGATGACGTTGTCCATAATCAACATTCAGCGCATGGCACTCAAAGCCCTCGCTGTTGGCAATGGCTAAGCACGTCGCGGAATCAAGCCCGCCGGATAACAAAATGACCGCCCGTTTTTGCATGCACCCAAGTTAGCACCGATGTTAGATTTAGGTCAAGCCTTGAACATATGTTGCCGTATGCGTGTTATTTCACTTTCGTAAAGTCTTCGACGAATGCGCTCAAGTTCACATCGGGTGAGAGGCTTGTGACCGGTGAAGAAGGACAATTTTCGGCTTAACCAACGGCGGTGTTGGCCAAGGAAGCTGTTTTCAGCGGCTTTCAACTCAACATTGATAACGAGTGAGGATGGTGTGGTGGGAGGATCTTCTTTTTTGGTTTCCTCAGGTTGCTCAGTTTCTTTTTTTGAAAATTTTTCAAAGTCGTGTGTTAATTTTTCAATTCGTGTTATTAACGTTAGAATGCCTTGCCATTTTGCAAACAGCATGGGATAAAAACGTTTAAAAAAGCAGGCTTGGTACTGGGTATGTAGACGGGTAGCTATTTGTTGTAAATCCGTGAGCACGGTGTTGAGTACCTTCGGGGTCAGTGGATCGGTCGCTACAATCTCGGATTCATGGTTGATAAAGTAGTCGACTTTTTTGACAGTTCGGGAAGGAGTTTTTTTGTTTGTCTGGTTGAGCCTTTTTGTATAAGGTAAAAAATAACTGACACAGTTATTGAATAAATTTAATTTTAACGCAGAATTGAATTGTTCGGATTTTGTATCCAGACTTAACATGGCAAGGGATGTCCCCTGTGTTTCCTCAATGAAATATCTCACGATGTCTAGGTATTTATTATATTGAGGCATTGATAGGTAAGTGTGGAGTGTATCCCGTGTTAATATAAATCCGTCCTGAATCGATCCGTAATAACCAGCGATGTTATCCGGAGAAATACTTTTTTTGGCGGTGACGAGTTGAATCAAAATCTCTTGGCGCAATGCATCCAGGGCTTTTAAAAATTCCATTAATTGATTTTGGCAGAGGAGGTTAAATGCGTTTAACCAGAGCAGCACACTCAAGTCGCTGGGTTCGATTGTTGGCTTTTGCTGGGGTGGGTTTTGGATAAAGTTGAATTGATTCAATGATAGTGTTAGCATTGTATACGCTCCTATTGCGAGATGGTTTAATTTGCATCTAGTGAGCAGCCCTCTCAGTTGCGAGCTGAGAGGGCATCTCTTCCAAGCTCCTATCTTCTCACTATTTTTTTTAATAATCAATTAAGGATGTTCGTTTCCAGTACACTCGAGCTTGTTTTGGAAAGTTGTTTATTCTTTAGAAAATAACGGTATGGTTTTATCGGTCAGTCTTTTTTAAAATTGCTATCGAGATTTTAAAGCAGGGGCTTGCCTCTGTCGTTTTAAATGGTTTCGGAGGTTATTCAATGGAAAACACATCGAGCAATAAAAAATATCGAATTAAAAGTGTTACACCCATGATGAAAATACTGTTCGTCATTGAAGAAGTTGGACAGCGAGGAGAGTTTCGGTTGTTGAGTGATGAATTAATTGAAAAGGGAATTCTCGACAGATTTGATGCCTCTGATGTGGCCAGGATAATGAGTGCGATTGAAAACGAAAAAAACGGATGAGTGCTAGAATGATGCTCCATCTTGTTTTTTTAAAAATAGGAGAGAATTTTGATGAGGATTAATAGTCGACTTTCGCTTGCGCCATGACACCGAGAAATTGGTCAGCATCACTCACGCGAGTGACGCGCACGTCTTCTAAATCGGGGTTGAGTGATTTTAGGTAATGGTCTTTTCCGTCGATAATGACCTGTTTCAGGCGGGCCTCCTCTTCTCCTTGAAGGCGAACAACCACAAAGTCGCGATCGCTGGGTTGACGTTTGGGTTCGACGATTATCGTGGTTCCTTCAGGGAATAAGGGCTCCATGGCGCAGCCTTTAATGACAAGGCTATACGCGAGTTTGCTGACATTCGCGTCCGTCGAGATATAAATGGCGTTGTTTGTATTTTTGTATTCGGCTAATGTTTTTGGCCAGGTGGTGGCATCCTTCCATGAAATGAGCGGGACACGGTTCCATCCACGATGCTCTGCACTAGTACGAACGAAGGTTTGGTCATTGGGCAGGGGCTCTTCACCCAGGAGCTGGCTAACCGAACACATGAAATAGCGTGCAATTGGTTTGATCGTCCCTAACTTTGGGTTGGTGTTTTGGCCCGTGGATAGGCGGTGAATAATAGGCTGAGCAATGCCAGTTCTTCTTGCCAGCTCGCTCGCATTGATTTTTGCTAGTGACATTAGTATCTTCAGATTGGAACTAAGGGAAGCCATATCCATTATCCCTCAAGCTAAGGTTTTTTCATATACTACTTCTTCTCAAACTCAGTGTCGAGAATTTCTTACGTCTATTTTAAAAAATCACGGGTTGACAAGGCAAAGCTCATTACCTAAGGTATATTTAATTCACCTACGTTTAAAGGAGTTTTTAATGGATTTTCCCGTTTGTTTTTTTCACTATTTTATGAGCGATGAGCCGAGTGCAGCAAAAATAAAATCCCGCACGTTGCGTTCACGCAATAAAGCGGTATCGGGTCAATTTTATCTGGGCAGTGAATTTGGTGATTTGTATTTAACGCAACGAGAAGCGGACTGCATGGCTTTATTAATGAAAGGCCATACGAATTTATCAGTCGCCAAACAGTTAAAACTTTCGGCTCGTACTGTCGAATTTTATATTAAAAATATGCGCCAAAAACTGGGTTGTCATAACAAAGCTCATCTCATTCAAACCGTCCAAAGAACAAATTTTTCGTATCAACATCATTGTGTGCAGGATAACGCTTCTGAAGAAAAATAAGGTATGATGCGTTTGAGGCGGATCATGTCATTAACAGAGTTTGATCTTATTGAGCAATATTTTCATCGACCCACCGTATCATCGGTTGTTGTTACGGGTATGGGCGATGATGCGGCGGTTTTGGCAATTCCACCCAGTGCTGATTGGGTCACTTCCGTTGATACCTTAGTTGAAAGCGTTCATTTCTTTGCAGGTGCGCCACCGGAAGCGATTGGTTACAAATCCTTGGCAGTAAGCCTGAGTGACATGGCGGCGATGGGGGCAGAACCCAAAGTCGCGTTGCTAGCAATCACGTTGCCCACTATCGACAAATCTTGGTTAAAGGCTTTTACCTCGGGGTTTTTTGGATTGGCGGATCGATTTCAAGTTGCATTAATCGGCGGAAATGTGACGCGAGGGCCGTTGACGGTGAGTGTGGTGGTGGATGGCGCTGTGCCGAAAGGTCGGGCCTTACTTCGAAGCGGAGCGAAGGAAGGTGATTTAATTTACGTAACGGGAACGCTTGGAGATGCGGGATTGGCTTTAGATAAGTTAAAACAAGATAAGCCCTGCGAGGAAAATCTTTTGCAGCGATATTATTATCCATCGCCTCGTGTTTTTGAAGGCATGGCTTTAAGAGATATCGCGACAGCAGCCATTGATATTTCAGATGGTTTGGTTGCGGATGTAGAGAAGCTGTGTCAAGCGAGTTGTGTCGGCGCACACATACAAGCAAATGACTTGCCCGTGTCAACGTCAAATGCCGTGAAATATGCGCTCACTGCCGGTGATGATTATGAACTTTGTTTTACGGTGTCAACGTTGAACCGCGCGAGAGTAAAAGAAATATTTTCTGAATTTAAGTGTGGTGCACACTGTGTTGGTGAGATAACAAAACAAATGGGCGTTGTTGTATTCGATGCATCACAGCAGCCCATGACCATTAGGAAAAAAGGTTATGAGCATTTTTAAAAAACGAAATAGTGTGCCACCGAGTGTATGGACGAACCCCATACACTTTATTGCTTGTGGATTTGGTGTGGGCGCCATGCCTTGGATGCCAGGAACGTGGGGCACGTTGGTTGGCGTTATTTTCTATGTTTTTTTGCATTCATTGTCGTTATTGAGTTATTGCGTTGTTGTCGTGATTCTATTTATGGTGGGTGTTGTTATTTGTGGTATTACCAATCGCGATTTTGGAACGCATGATCATTCAGCAGCGGTTTGGGACGAAATTGTTGGATTTTTATTTGTGATGATTGCCGTTCCCTATCGTTGGTATTTTATTGTGATCGGATTTATTTTATTTCGCGTATTTGATATTTGGAAACCGTGGCCCATTAAATGGGTGGAAAGAAAGGCGAAGGGTGGTTTTGGTGTGATGATGGATGACGTTGTCGCGGCGTTGTATGGGTGGGTAATTCTTCAGTTGCTTGTGCTTATCTTTCTTTGAGTGGGATGACGTCGCGCTGTGTTTTTCCGGTGTAGAGTTGGCGTGGACGAGCCAATCGGTGATCGGGTTCGCTCATCATTTCCATCCAGTGAGAGATCCAGCCCACCGTTCGAGATAAAGCAAAAATCACGGTAAACAGGTTCGGTGGAATAC
>CAYGED010000035.1:1290-8843 GCA_964348555.1 uncultured Coxiellaceae bacterium | reverse complement strand
CACCTTGTCGGCGCAGGGAAATATTGACGTCACAACGAAACGAGCCCTCTTGCATGTTGGCGTCGCTGATATCCAGATAACGAACGAGGGTGTGCAAAGTTTTAAGATAAGCAACGGCTTCTTTCGGCGAGCGCATATCAGGTTCAGAAACGATTTCAAGCAGGGGCGTTCCTGCGCGGTTTAAATCGATGCCCGAAAAGCCTTTCATGCCTTCGTGAATGGATTTACCAGCGTCTTCCTCCAAATGCGCGCGCGTAATCCTGATGCGTTTGGTGGAACCATCGTCGAGTTCAATATTGAGATGGCCGTGTTGAACAATCGGTAATTCGTATTGGCTGATTTGATAACCTTTGGGCAGGTCAGGATAAAAATAATTTTTTCGGGCAAAAACAGAATGCTTCGATACCGTGGCTTGAACACTCAAGCCAAAACGCGTAGCCAATTTGACGGCTTCTTTGTTGAGAACGGGTAAAACGCCCGGCATGCCAAGGTCAATCGCACAAGCTTGTGTGTTCGGCTCAGCGCCAAAGGCAATGGAAGCCCCCGAAAATAATTTCGATTGGGTTTTTAATTGAACATGGACTTCTAATCCAATGACTGTTTCAAAGTGCATTAAAAATCCCTCGGTAACTGTTGGTGCCAACTCGTCACTTGTTGGTATCGGTGGGCAATGTTTAAAAGTTTGGATTCATTAAAATAATGGCCAATCAATTGTGCTCCCATGGGCAAGTGATGGCTAAAACCAATGGGAAAGGCAAGCCCAGGTAAGCCGGCCAAGTTAACGGCAATGGTATAGATGTCGGACAAATACATCGACACAGGATCATTGACTTTTTCGCCTAATTTAAAAGCCGGTGTGGGTGTTGCTGGAGTCAGTAATACATCCACTTGCTCAAAAGCGTGTAGGAAATCGTCTCGAATGAGACGGCGGATTTTTTGTGCTTTGAGATAATACGCGTCGTAATATCCTGCGGATAAGACGTAAGTGCCAATCATCACGCGACGTTTGACTTCGGGGCCGAAGCCATCGGTGCGGGTGCGTTTGTAAAGATCGTCAAGGTCAACAGGATTTTTTGCGCGATAACCATATCGCACGCCATCGTATCGCGCTAAATTCGACGAGCACTCGGCGGGCGCCAGCACGTAATAAACGGGCGCCGCTAAATGTGTGTGTGGCAGACTGATTTCTTTAAAAGTCGCGCCGAGTTTTTCCAATTCTTTTTTGGCGGATTCAATCGATGTGGCGATCGCGGGATCCAAACCTTCTTGAAAATATTCTTTCGGTAAACCGAATTTCACACCGCGTAAATCATCTTGGAGTGTTAATGTGTAATCGGGTGTTGCTTTTCGAATGCTCGTCGAATCTTTTTCATCGTGTTTGGCCATGACATTTAACATCATCGCGACATCTTCCGCCGTTTGCGCAATCGGGCCACCTTGGTCGAGACTCGACGCAAAGGCAATCATGCCATAGCGAGAAACACGGCCATACGTGGGTTTTAATCCCGTCACACCGCATAACGCTGCCGGTTGTCGAATTGAGCCGCCGGTGTCGGTGCCCGTTGCGCCTGGAACTAAGCGTGCTGCCACCGCTGCCGTGGAGCCGCCAGAAGAACCGCCGGGCGTTCGGGTGATATCCCAAGGATTTTTTACCGAACCAAAAGCACTGTTTTCAGTGGAGGAACCCATTGCGAATTCATCCATGTTAGTTTTCCCGAGTAAAACCGTGCCGGCGTTATCAAATTCTGTCACCACACTGGCATCATAAGGCGAAATAAAATTATCTAAAATTTTAGATCCACAACTTGTTTTAATGCCTTTCGTGCAGAAAATATCTTTGTGCGCGATTGGAATACCCGTGAGGGGCGTGCTTTTGTTTTTTGCGATCATGTCGTCAGCAATTTTTGCTTGCTGTAATGCGTGCGCTTCCGTGAGCGTGAGAAAACAATTGAGTTTTTCATTATTTTTTTTAATTCGATCGAGAAAATGTTTGGTGAGCTCAACGCTCGATATTTTTCTTTCTTTGAGTGCTCGACTTAATTCGGCGATTGTTTTGTGGTGCATGAGTGATTCCTATTCAATCACGGTTGGGACTAAGTAGAGTCCGGCTTCAACTTTCGGCGCAATTTTTTGAAATAATTCGCGTTGATTTTTTTCGGTGATCAGGTCATCGCGCAGCGTTTGCTTTTCATCATCAGGGTGTGCCATGGGTTGAATGCGGGTGGTATCGACCTGGTCCATGGCGGTCACCATGTCCAATATCTTGTTCAGCTCTTTGAGTAAGGTTGGGTTATCGTTTTTGGGGATGATCAGTTTTGCCAAATGGGCAATTTTATCAATGTCGTCGGTGGTCAGTGTTGCCATGGTTTGTTTCTCATCTTAAATGGGTGGCCATTATACCGAAGTGTGAAGTCACCTTCCATCCTTAATAGTTTTCGGTTAAAGTAGCTGGGATCATGTGCTAAACCATTAGGAAGAGATGGCTCTATGTTTAAAAAACTTCGCGGGCTTTTTTCAAACGATATTTCCATTGATTTGGGTACCGCCAACACGTTGATCTACATGGTTGAACAAGGAGGTATTGTTCTCAATGAACCCTCAGTGGTTGCCGTGCGTAAAGATGCTCGTGGCGGCCAGGATTGTGTGACAGCCGTTGGAGCCGACGCAAAACGCATGCTGGGGCGAACACCGGGCAATATTGTGGCCACGCGTCCGCTTAAGGACGGCGTGATTGCTGACTTTCAAATCACCGAGAAAATGCTTCAGTACTTCATTCATAAAGTACATAAGACCCGATTCTTACGGCCGAGTCCGCGCGTATTGATTTGCGTGCCCTGCGGTTCAACTCAGGTTGAGCGACGTGCTATTAAAGAATCTGCTTTGGGGGCTGGTGCGCGAGAAGTGTATCTGATTGAAGAGCCAATGGCTGCTGCGATGGGCGCTGGATTGCCGGTTGACGAAGCGAGTGGATCCATGGTGGTGGACATCGGTGGTGGCACGACGGAAGTCGCGATTATTTCATTAAGTGGTATTGTTTATGCAGAGTCGGTGCGGATTGGTGGTGATCGATTGGATGAAGCAATCGTGAGTTATGTTCGTCGTAATTACGGCGCCTTGATTGGTGAAATGACGGCGGAGCGGATTAAGCAGGAAGTGGGCACGGCTTTTCCCAGTAGCGATGTTAGGGAAATTGAAGTACGCGGTCGGAATCTCGCCGAAGGGGTGCCAAGAAGTTTTACGCTAAACAGCAATGAAGTGTTGGAAGCACTGCAAGAACCGTTATCAGGGATTGTCGGTGCGGTTCGGGGCGCTCTTGAGCAAGCCCCTCCTGAATTGGCGGCGGATATTGCCGAGCGAGGGATGGTGTTAACGGGTGGAGGCGCCTTGTTAAGAGACATCGATCGATTGTTGATGGAAGAAACGGGTTTGCCGGTGGTGATTGCGGAAGATCCTTTGACTTGTGTGGCTCGCGGAGGTGGTCGAGCGTTGGAGCTGATGCGATCCATGGGCACTAATTTCTTGTCTCGCGATTAGCGCCTGTTTATCCTTCGCCTAATTGATGGAGGATGATCCTATCAAGCGTATTTTTAAACATTCAAACATGCCTGCTGTGCCCGCTTTAGTGTGCATGATTCTGGCCATGGTTTTCATGATCATGGACCAACAAGTCGCTACTTTTCGAAAAATTCATTCGGATCTGTCGTTGCTGGTATTGCCAATCCAATATTTAGTGAATTGGCCGATCAAAACAATTCACTGGGCTGCCACCAGTGTGACCACTCAGCAAGATTTGTTGGGCGATAACGCTCGCTTGCGTGCACATGAGTTATTGCTCGAGGCCAAGATGCAAAAACTGCTTGCATTAGAGCGGGAGAATGCTCAGTTGCGCGAACTTTTACAGTCGAGCTCGCACATTGGTGGTCAGGTTAAGGTCGCCCAACTCTTAGCGGTGAGCTTGAACCCAAGCTTGCAAGAGATTGTCGTTGACCAGGGAGGGAATCATAAAATCTACTCTGGCCAGCCGGTGTTGGATGCTTATGGTGTTGTGGGTCAAGTGGTGCAAGTGGGCCCGCTGACCAGTAAAGTCATGCTGATTACGAATCCTAAGTGCGCGGTGCCTGTTCAAAATTATCGAAATGGTATTCGTGCGATTGCGATTGGAACCGGGACAATGGCTAAATTGGAATTAATTAATGTGTTGGATACCGCGGATATTAAGGTAGGTGATTTGTTTGTTTCGTCTGGGTTGGCGATGCGATACCCAGTCGGTTATCCAGTCGGGAGAGTGCTTGAAGTGCAGCATCAGCCTGGCCGTCGATTTGCCACGGTCTATCTTGAGCCTTCTGCGCATCTTGATCAATCGCAACAGCTGTTGATGGTGTGGCCAGAAAAAGCGGATTTAGCAAACAGTGTGCAACAACAATTAAAGACGCCGCTACCGGAGTGAAATGGAAAATTCTGCCTTTAAAAATAGTATCTTAATTGCCATTACTTTTTTAATCAGTATGATGTTGGCTATTCTGCCGGTGCCGCAATCGATAAGCTGGTATCAGCCAGCGTGGGTGTTCATGGTTCTTTTATTTTGGATGATTGCGTTGCCGCATCGCGTCGGCATTTTTGCTGCTTTTATCGTGGGCTTGCTGCAAGACTTACTAATGGGTACTATTCTTGGGCAGCACGCGTTTGTGTTTTCGTTAATGGCTTATTTTTACATGCGATTTCACACGCCCATTCGCAGTTTGCCATTGTGGCAACAGGGCCTGCTGGTGTTTTTCAGCACGCTGTTGTATTTATTGGTCCAGTATTGGATCATGGCGGTTGCCGATCAGGCGCTGGCTACGTGGAGATATTGGCTGCCGCTGGTGACGACGATGTTACTTTGGCCGGGAATACGTTTAGTACTGAATGACTATCAACATCGATTTAAATTGAGCTAATGTTACAGACCCTAAAACGAGCGGCGCTACGCGGTTTAAAATGGTTAGGTATTTCGGCTGCTGTTCTCATTATCATTTTTGCAGCGTTAATCACGGTCCTTCGGGTCACGATTCCGGCGATTAATCACCACAACGGCTATTTTGAAAAATGGGCTGAACGAGCTTTGGGTCAGTCTGTGCATATTGACCAAGTGACCGCGGGTTGGTATCGTTTTGAGCCCGCCTTGAGTTTTCAAAATCTCGTGATCCAGGATCCAAAACACCCACAATCCTTGTTGCGGATTCGCCATTTGGCGATCAGCATTAACCTTTGGCAGAGCTTGTTGCATTGGAAATTATTGCCTGGACATTTGTCTTTATCGGGTTTGCGAATTGAAATTGATGAGGCAGAACACGATCGTTTTATTCTCGTGAGAACACCCGAGTTTTCTCGCCGAGCGTCGGAGAAAAAACAAGCGATTGATGCCGCTTATTTGAAGGATGAACTCACTTGGTTGGTGACACAATCCGATGTGGCGGTGAGCGACGTTGACATCGATTATCGAAAATCGAATGGTGAGATTATCCCCGTTCACAACCTGCGGCTGAAAGTTCAAAACACCTTGTTGGATCACGAGATTGTCGGTGGGGCCCATTTATCGCAGACCATCCCCACGCAATTTCGGTTTGTGCTCAAAATGAATAATACGGAAATTGCCAATGGAAAATTTAATGCGGATTTGTATTGGAATGTCAAACATCTCCTATTAAAACAGTGGTTGGATGATCAACGATTTGAACCTTATTTGAAACCATGGAAGATTTTGCACGGTGAAACTAATGTTCAATCCTGGGTGGCGTGGAGAAATGGGAAAATAGCGTCGGTACAAGCATTATTGAATGCGGATCATTTGGGTCTTGAATCTCAAAAAACAAATCGAACCCTATTGATTAATCGAGTTGCTGGAAATGTGTATTGGCAGCGGTTTAAAGATGGGTGGGGAGTGAGCGCAGATCATTTAAGCTGGGTGATGAATGATCGTCATGGGTCTTTGCCCAGTGTTGGTTTTCGTTGGATTCAGCAAGCGAATGAAAGTCCAATGTACTTGTTTTCAGCCTCGTATTTAAATTTGGCTGATGTTCGCTCTTTAATGAAGGACGCAGGATACTGGTCTCCATTGGAAGAGAAGCCATACCAACGATTTAAACCGTCCGGTTCATTGCTTAATTTTACCGTGTTTTATTCTCGCCTATCAGATAAAAAATTATTTTATTCGGTAAAAACAAATTTTAACGGACTTTCATTTTCCGCGTGGAAACAATTGCCGGGCATTGAAAATGTCAATGGACACTTAGCGCTTACGCCAACCGATGGGCAATTGTCGGTAAATTCAGCGAATAGCATGATTGATTTGCCACGGTGGTTAAAGAAACCCATTGCGTTTTCACGCCTGGGATTTAATGCCAATTGGCAACGCGACGCATCGGGTTTCAAAGTCGACATTGAAAAAAGCGAATTGGAAAATCCCAACTTCCATTGGCGAGGTGCGATTCGATTATTCAAAGATGAAAAAACTTCGCCGATCGTGCAATTAACCGGTGATTTTAACGCTTCCGATGTGGCAGGACTGAAATCATTGGTACCTTATCGTTCAATCAATAGTGAGTTGCGAGATTGGTTGCTGGCTGCTTTTCCGGCTGGTGAAGTGACGGAAGGGGTTGTTCGTCTGCAAGGTGCCTTGGATCAGTTTCCGTTTGTCGAGGGTGGTGGGGATTTTTTCTTGAAACTGCATTATGACAACTTGACATTTAATTATGCGCCGAAATGGCCGGCTATTGAGGACATGAAAGGAACGATTTTATTTCACGACGCGCAATTGCAGGTGGTGGGCGATCAAGGCATTGTGTTGAATAATCGTTTGGATCACATGCAGGGAGATATTCCGGATTTACGCGACTCAATCTTAACGGTAACCGGCCATTCGGATACGAATTTAACGGATGGATTTAATTTTCTGCGTGCGGCACCGCTGGAAATAAACAAAATGGCGCAAGGCATGGAAGTAAAAGGACCCGCAGTGGTTAATTTAAAAATCACCGTACCGCTGGAGAAAAATGATAAACAGGCTACAACGGTTGAAGGGGATGTGCAAACCAGTGATGGAGAAATGCATGTAACGAATTGGAATACTCAGCTCGAAAAGATTAACGGCGATTTTCATTTTCAAAATGATGCGTTGACAGCCACACACGTGACGGCTAACCAATATGGGTTGCCGATGGACATTAACATCGCGCCAGTGAATCAAGCGGGCGTATCCCCCGCGATGGGGATTCAGGTAAGCGGGACACTCCCCATTCAGAAAATGAGTCAAGATCATTCCTTGCCCTTAGGGAATCACGTGTCGGGAACGATGCACTATCATGCTTTTTTAACTTTGTATGGGAGTAATTCTAAGAATGCAAATCAGCTGAATTTGATGAGTGATTTAAAAGGTGTGACTATTGATTTGCCTTTGCCCTATGGAAAATCGAGCGAAGACATTCGACCATTTAAGATGGGAATGTCGTTTATCAGCGATGGGCTGTTTAATGTTAATTTACAATATGGTGATTTGTTTTCTTCGGCACTGCATA
>CAYGED010000035.1:0-1280 GCA_964348555.1 uncultured Coxiellaceae bacterium | reverse complement strand
AAAAAAACGGGTGAAACGACATCGTTAAAAGCCGGTGAATTGCATTTTGGAAATGGCCCAGCCAGCGCCAATACAAGCGCGACATCAGGACTTTTAATTACCGGACAATTGCCTGATATCGATCTCAATCAGTGGAAATCTTATGTTGATTTTGATGAGGCGATGTCGGGCCAATGTCCGATAAGACAGGTTGAATTAACCATTGATCATCTTATTTATAAATCCTATGGCTTATCTGATTTGAACTTAAGTTTGTCGCGGAAAAAAAAGGCCTGGTCTTTAACCTTGCAGAACCCAGTTATTGCAGGGAATATGGTGATTCCAGACGACAAACAGAAAGCGTTAAAGGGTGAATTTATTCGCCTCTATTTGCCGAAGCAGTCACGTTCCACCAGTGAAATAGACCCTGAAAAAATACCTGCTTTTCATGTGATCGTCGATGATTTTCGGTATGGTAAAAAAGAAATTGGAAAAGTGGATTTACAAGTGGCTCCAACCCCGGGTGGAGTTCAATTTAATAATTTAACCGTTTCGTCACCACTTTTTTTTATTCAAGCGGTGGGTACTTGGAAAAAGAAGCAAGGTCAGCCTGAAACAAGTTTATTTGGCCAGATGAACAGCCGTGATTTGGGGAAAGTATTGAAGCAATGGCGTGTTACGGATGCGCTCGATGGCGGTCAGGGCGTTGCACATTTTGTTTTGGAATGGCCGGGTTCTCCGCAGCAGTTTAAAGCGGCGAATTTAAATGGGACGTTGGATTTTGATTTTCGTCATGGGCGCGTGACTCAGTTCACCGATACCGCCAAAACGGAACTTGGATTCGGCCGATTTTTGAATTTATTTAGTTTGCAATCGTTGCCTAAATTACCGATAAATTTAGTCGGGCTTACTAAAAAAGGGTTTGCGTTTGATTTGTTTAGGGGGAATATCTTTTTGACGGATGGCAATGCGGAAACGCAAGACACCGCTTTAGTGGGCCCGGTTGCGTGGGTGCGGGTTGACGGACACATTGGGTTTAATCAAAAAAACTATGATCTGGACTTGCACGTCATTCCAAATGTCACGTCGAGTTTGCCGTTAATCGTTGGGTTGGCCGGTGGCCCGATTGCGGGAGCGATCACGTGGGTGGCAAACAAAATTTTAGCGCCACATGTCGGCAAGGCTGCCGAAATGAATTATCATATTTCCGGTTCCTGGGACAAGCCAAATGTTATAAAATTACCAGAACCAGGGCAAACACAGTCAGAAGAGCATGATGAAAAGTCGACTTAATATAGACA
>CAYGED010000034.1:0-8922 GCA_964348555.1 uncultured Coxiellaceae bacterium | reverse complement strand
CAATCCATCACACTATATTTATTTTTTACAGCTTAGTCCACCATGAAACGCTGGGACTTCAAACCAATGCTGGCCACAAGTCAGCACCTCTTCGCACAGGTGATGAAACGAAAGCGTCTAGCGCATCATAAACACAGGCGCTAAAAGATGATTATAGAATTTACAAAAAGAGTGGTACTTAATCCTATAAAAATACTTCTGCGCGCTTGCGAATATCTTTGAATGACCATTCTTTTAAAAGTTTTCCGTTTTGAAAAACGGGTATGAGTTCGTTTTTGTAATCCCCCAATTTTTCTAATCGAATGGTTTCAAACTCCAATTTTTTATTTTTAACCAGCGCCAATCGGCCTGGCTTAGACGCTTTACCCAGATCCATCATCGGTTTTTTATAAACATCGTGCCATTTTCCATTGCGCTGAATCGCATTGACTTTCATGGCAAATTCCTCTGTATCGCGATCCAACTTTTGCAACAAAGCACCACCCATACCAAAGGCAATGTTATCAGCACTTTGGTTTTTCTTTTTCATGGCCGCAAGACAGGCTTCAATGGTTTGAAGGTTAACGCCATCACCTTGAATAAGGCGCAAATTGGGCGGAAGCACGCGATACCCTTTTGCATTGGTAGTGAATCCAAAAATATCAAACAAAATATCAATTGTTTTCGTGACCACCGTCGCGGGATCACCACTGTCGGGGCGAATCACTAAAACGCCTGGGTTTTTTTCGAGATTTGTTTTTAATTCTTTTCCCCAGATATTTTTTAACGTGTGCCAAAGATCGTAAGAGTCGCTGACCACTGAAACCATTTTCCCTTTTTTTGCAAAATGCTCGAGGATGTGTCGATAAGCGTTTGCTTCATGCTCTTTTCCCCACGTGACAATCGTCGAATGTTCCGCGGCAGGAATGGATTGAGCAGCCATGTTTTCTTGGTAATATTTTTTAGCGGCGATGATGCCGGCAAGGGTATCGGTTCCTTGAAAATTAACGAGGTGCGCTGAACCACCAATCTCGGCAGATTCCTGAGAACTCACGCCGCGCGCTCCAAAATCGTGTAATTTATAGGGAAGTCCATCTAACGTATCAGCTGTTTCCAATAAATATTTCCGAATAACCGATTTACAATGCCAGGATAATGTAGCCACTGTGGTGGGATACCAAACTGCTCGGAGTAAAGCCGTTTCAATATACGTTGTCAACCAGAAGCAAGCGGGATCGGTATTCACGATTTGGAGCATGACATTGTGTAAGGGCATTAGGGTTCCTTCAGGAACGGCTTCGATCGCCAAAGGTAAATAACCGCCGTGTTGTTTTAAAATGTGTTCCCAACCTTCTCGGTGAAAAGGCAGCCCATGTTGGTGCAAAAAATCTTCTGCGTCATCGATATCTTCGCGGCGAATAGGGCGGCTCAAATACGTTTTTAAAAATATCTGCAATCCATAAAAAAGTGTACGTGAAAATAAACCGCCTCGCGATTCGATATAAGCGGATAAATGCTCGGTTCCAGGCGGATATTGCCAATAATGTGAGGCTTTATACGAGTCGGTATTGAGGATTAAGTTGTGGTGCATACCAAATCCTTTTACTCTGGTTTTCTCAAATCATCAGGTTTAATGCGTTTGTTTTTTGAAGAGGCATGTCGTTCTCGTAATTCCACGTCGATGTAACGATCCGTAATGGCCGATGAACCATGACCCGCATCATCGCGCACGTGCTCACGCGGGCGGTGTTTAACATCTTCAGAAATGCCCGTGTGCCGAAGCCAATGCACAGTTGCGGCTTGTAATTGAGAAGCCTCCTCAATGAAATTATCTTGTTTAAGACGGTCGATGGTAGCATCAAAACACATTTGCACAACGTCCCGAATTTGACGAGTGCTGGTTATCGCTCCTTTGCCTTTATTCTTTGGAATTAAAGGCGTTGTTTCGCCGATGCTGGGTAAAAGGGGCAATTGCCGACTGGCTCGATAACGTTTTAACGCTTCCAGCATGCTATCGCTTACGGCAACTTGGCGTTCTTTATTGCCTTTACCAACCGTATAAAACCACCAATTTCCATCGGAATCTCGAATGAAATGCCCCATTTGGGGTTGCCAACGATCACTGGAAGCCAATTCTGAAATTCGTAAATACATAGCAAACAGCGCATTCATCATAAACAAAGTTCGCTCGTGTTCGGTATTTTCTCCAGCCATTTGTTCGACTGTTTCTATCACGTAGGCCCATTGTAGTTCGGATAGTCGACGAATGGGTCGGCGAGTGGTTTTTCGCAGAAATTTACTTTTTTGGCGAACTTGTGAAATGGGGTTATGGCCGATGTGATCTTCTTGAATGAGGTAATTAAAAAAGCTGCCTAAGATGGCAAAGGTTGCCTGCAGCGCCTTCTCGGAGAGCGAATAACGGTTTTTATCGGGCTTTTGTCCTTCGCGATAAGCCGCTTTGCTTACCGTTGCCACAAAAGGGCGCCAATTGGGATTGGGAACACGTGTGTCGTCTTTTTTTATAAACCGATCGCATTTCTTGAGTCCAATCCACTCGGTAGGAGGTTGCTGACAAAACTCAATAAAACATTCGATGTCTTGCCGCTTAAATTCAGGCAGTGGTTTTTTTACGATGTGGGCACTCCATTGAAGCAGACGCTCGACTTCCCGGCGATAGGCGTTGAAAGTCGCCTGGCTTCCGCGATAGCTAAAAATAAATTCATTCGCCTGTCGATAATCTTCAACGTATGGATGATTCCCTTGCAAAGACACTTGATTTTGCAAAGTATCAAAAAGCGGTAGTGGCGGCGTTATTTTCACTTAAGTTACCTATCTCAGTTTATTGTAATCAGAGGATGGGGTATTTGCAATTTTCAGATAAGCTGCTTTTCGAATATGCGCAAAGAGAAGCGTCTTGCACACCAGGCTAAGATAAGCCAGGGTAAACGTCGATAAAATGGCAAATGCTTGCAGTAAATGGCATTGTACTCAATTTCGCGCTGACTTCCCCGATTCAGTTTAAATTCCTCGTTGCCTGATCCAATGTTGTAATATGATTTTGAGTGATGTGCCTTTTGAAGGCTAAGGGCGATAATCATTCGAAACAAGCCCAGCTTACGTGGTTTTTTTGTGTCATAACCCAGAGGCCCACAGATCATCACATTGTCTCTACACGCATCAGAAATAAATGCGTCAATGATGCCACTTTGATTACGAAAAGCCATGAATTCAAACCAATGTTGTTCATGGCATTGTTTGAAATAAAGCAGTGTTAAATCAGGGTTATGCTCGGTATGTTTTTCAAGGAAAAGCATTTTATATAATTCATGTATTCTCTCAAGATCGTTTTCGGTTATCTGATTGTGATAAACAATAGAATAATTTGTTCTTTTAAGTAATGTCAGGTCATATTTTGTGTTTTTCTTATTATAATAATCTTTAGTGGGATTAAATATATGGACAGTCTTCGTGGGAATAAAAATAAAGTTATTGTTTTCTAAAGACGAGAATAACTCTGGATCGAGGAGTTGATTAAAGCGGTTCAGCATAATGGCATGGTTAGGGTATTTTTTTATGAGTGTTGTGATAAAGCTTGGAATGAACTTGTGTAATTCGAGGGGGTGTAAGTTAATGGTGGAAAGCGTGTTGTTTAGCTGAATTACTTTATTTATTTTCATCCATTGAAATGCTTTGCCGAATAAGGTTGCGTAGCTTAAAACAACTAATTTCCATTGTGTGCTGAGTTGTTTCGCATAAAGTTTTGGAAAGATTACATAGATGCTGTACGGGGAACAGATGTGCGTGTTTTCGTATTCTTTTTCATTGACTGTCGATAGGATGGATAGTGAATGAGTCACCAAGACGATAGGTTTTGTCTGTAGGTTAGCAACAAAAGCAGAAATATCGCTTTTCAATAATTGAATAGCGAAATCATTCGCTTGAGCCGGGTATTTTGCCAGGAAACCCTCCACACTGTTGGGGGTCAATAAGGTCAGTGAGGTATTGGCAATATCCATCTGCAACTAGCCCGTGTATTTCACATCCGGTCGTAACGAGGAAATGAGCGCTTTAAAAAAAAAGCGCTTGGTAAGCCAAGCGCCGATCACTCAAATCAAGAATTAATTAGGATCGCTTCTTGTTGCGTTTTTTGCATTTCTTGTGATGAGAATTGCATTTTTTAGCAGAAGATTTCACTTGAGCTTGATCTTGGTTTTGGTTTTGGTTTTCGGTTTGTACAGCTGCTTGCGTGTCATCTGCTGCCGCGAGTGCAGAAGATGGAGCGATAACCAATAAGGTTGACATCGAAAACAGCATGGCCACTAAACCACCCATGACTTTTTTAAGCATGTATTTCTCCTTGTTGAGGTTTAAAAAACTCGAATCGGAGGAGCATCGAGATGCTCCCCCGAAAGTAGACGAGGGCTACTTTTTCTTTTTACCTTCGTCTCTTTCTCTCTTCTGTGCCATTTCATTGACTCCAATAAAGGAATGTTTAACGAAAAGGAACTGCACAGTTCAAGAAAGAGTATATACCTTTTTTTAAAAGAGTAAATAAACTTATAGCGCCTTTTAATAGCCTAAAAAAGCAAATGGGATCATCAAACTTGTGAATGAGCTTCCCCTGAGATCTAAATTGTCTGAAGTTCCTGTATCTTTGTGTAGGAAATTGTCATTTCTTAAATAAAACTCCTGTACGAAATCAAAATTTTCGGCTATATAGTAGGGCAAATCTTCGATTCGGCTGGACTTGCCGGAGAAGAAGGGCCTTTGTCATGTTAAGGGTGTATTGAGAGAGGAAGGATTCCATGATCAAACACCATTGCTGGGAAAGGTATTAATTTTGGGTAGGGAGGATTAGGGTATGAGTGAGCCCTATGAGAAGACAAAAGAAACGTTTGATTCAACGGACGGGTCAGACGAGGAGTTATTCACAACCGGCGAAAATGGCGACGAGTTGGAATTAACGAATAGTGGTGGTCGTTCCGATGTTATCGAAACACCACCCAAAGGCAGAAAAAATAAACGCCATGACCATGATAATAATAATTGGCGACGTCGTTTAGACGATTATTTTGAAGCCAGACGCATTCGTGAACTACTCGATGATGATGTCGAAGGAGAGTCGATCGATCCTTTATTTCGAAAGTCTTCTCTCGATAGAATCATTGAAGATCTTCACGAAGATTTTCAATGTGACAAGTGAAAAACCCCGGGTTTACCCGGGGTTTTTTATGCTAAACACAAAAAAACCCATCTTTTTAAAGATAGGTTCCTTTATGGCCGCCTAAAAAGCAGCGGCCGACGGTTAATGACTAGTCTAGTCGGTATCCGTATCGTCTTGATCTCCGTTTGAGCTTCCTTGGTCGCTGCCATTTTGATCATCCGAGCTGTTTTGACTACCATCAGCTACGGGTTGATTTGCTTGTTGATCGGCAGCTTGGCTTTGATCTGCTGCTTGTTCGTCAGCAACTAAAATTTGTTTCGCTGCTGCAAGCGCTTGAACGTCAGTTGTATCTTGCGCACCAGCAAATGCTGATGTCGACAAAGCTATACCTGCTGCTGTCATTAACAACAAATATTTTTTCATGATTCTCTCCATTAATTTTAACGCCCTTTACGGGAACCCGATTATATTGCGCTCGATTTTAGAACTGCGCAAGTGGGGGAAGCAGAAATATTTTACTTTAGGGTCTGTCATCAATTACTTTTTCAAGGCAAAAAGGGTCATTGACGACAGACCCTAAGCAAAGGATAGGGGAGGGCACGAAGCCTAAACTAACACTTTGTTTAACCTAGGCTTAAGTAGGGTATTTTATCCATAAGGGCAGGACGCGACTCAAGTAATCCACAAACTTCCAAAGGCCGACCCGGTATTCCAACGTGCCATAGCGGTCAACACGGGCTTCTGGGAAGGCAATCCCAAGGCCAAATAGGCCAGGGGCGATGATGCCATTCTGCTCGTTATACAGTGGGTTTTGCATCCCATCGATGGGTATGCTTCGTCTTTGAAATCCAGTGGCGTAAATGACTTTATTGCACGATGGTAGATGCAAATGAATATTCTCTTGAGTGGATAGGATGCGAGATAATTTTTCCGGCCATTGACCATCAATATTTTCTCGAGCCCATATGGCTGCATTTCCCTTTAAGCCGGTATCATCAAATAAAATCCAATCGTCAAAATAAACGGCGTATCGCAGCGGCTCAAGAAAAAAATTAATTATTCTTTTTGCTTTTCCTGCCTCAATCAAATTTTGAATGGCCAGCATGGCAGAGTGCGATGAACCAAAAATAGCGACCGTATCTTCTTTGTCATAGGCTTTGTTTAGCCTATCGGGATCCAGGGCCGTGGACAGTGGAATTTCTTTTATTTCAGAAAAATGGAGTGATTTGGGTTCTGCCCCGGGGGCCATGATAATGTTTTTGGCGGTGATCATTGAATTTGATAAAGATAGGTGCCAATGACGTTTGTTTAAATGAAGCACTTTTACTGTATCGGTTACTGAAGCCACTTTATTTTGTAGCTTATGGGTGATCCATTGCAATGGATCAGCCACCAGCGAGAGTAAACAGGTTTCAGCAGGAGTAACCCGTTGGATGTCAAAATTGTTTTGCGCTGACTTGAATTCAAAAGCAGGCGAGGCGTTCAAGAATTTCAAAAACAAATCGACTTTCGTATTACTCGACACTTTTCGCCATTTCGTACCAAAATCACCGACGCGAAATTCAGGGTCGATCCAAATAATATTTTTCGGTTCAACTTGATGGTCGATCAGCTTTCCAATGGCAGCAATTCCGGCAGGGCCTGCGCCAATCACTGCCCATTGATATGACTTTGATTGCATAATGAAGCAATATATAGGAAGGAAATGAGCTTGTCATCCTGACAAAAAACTTACGTATCAATTTGTTTTTGAGATTGAGGATTGATACGGTATTTTCTTATTTCATTAAGGCATCCAAAGCGAGTCATGTCAGGCATTCGTTGTACATAAAAAATACCATCTAAATGATCAACTTCATGTTGGATGACTCGAGCATGCATGCCCTGTGCATCTTTTTAATGACTTGCCTCACTTCATTCGACCTAGGGTCCGCTACCGGTTCGGCAAATTTTGAAAGGGTGGGGTGACCCATTCGAATCACTTCTAAGACATCACTGCCATTTTCCATCGGTCAACCTCGTTTATACACACTGGGGGTGATTGTAACAGGACCGGATTGCTTTCTAAAAAGGATTTATTCATGATCTTAACATGACAACACCCGCACAAACCATTCTACAAAATATATTTGGTTATTCCCAATTTCGTGGCCAACAAGCGGCAGTGATTGAACAGGTCATTGCCGGTAACGATGCCTTTGTATTAATGCCAACCGGTGGCGGAAAGTCATTGTGTTATCAGATTCCTGCGTTGGTCCGGACTGGCGTTGGTATTGTGGTGTCACCGTTGATTGCATTGATGCAAGATCAAGTGGATGCGTTATTACAGCTCGGTGTCAAGGCAGCTTTTTTAAATTCTAGTTTGGATGAGCCTAGTGCTTGGCAAGTAGAACAAGCCGTTGCCAACGGCGAAATTGATTTACTGTATGTGGCTCCTGAACGCTTGCTGATACCACGGTTTTTAGAATTTTTAGCGCGTATTCCCTTAGCCTTATTTGCGATAGATGAAGCACATTGCGTTTCACAATGGGGGCATGACTTTCGACCTGAATATGTAAAACTGTCTGTGCTGCATGAACGTTTTCCACAAGTGCCACGTATTGCGTTAACCGCAACGGCGGATGAATCCACGCGGCGAGAAATTATCGAACGTTTGAATTTAGGTAAAGCTTTACAATTTACAGCCAGTTTTGATCGCCCCAATATTCGCTATTCCTTAGTGCAAAAACAAAATGCTCGTGAACAATTACATCATTTTTTGCAAACTGAACATCGTGGCGATTCAGGCATCATTTATTGCTTATCACGAAAACGGGTAGAAACAACGGCAGAATGGCTAAGCGAAAAGGGTTGGAATGCTTTGCCTTATCATGCCAGTTTAAATAGAGCGGTCAGGAAAAAAAACCAACAACGTTTTATGCGTGAAGAGGGCGTTATTATCGTGGCCACCATCGCTTTTGGCATGGGCATTGATAAACCGGATGTGCGTTTTGTAGCGCATTTAGATTTACCTAAAAGTATGGAAAGTTATTACCAAGAAACCGGGCGTTGCGGGCGAGATGGATTGTCGGCGAATGCGTGGCTTGCCTATGGTTTAAATGATGTGATTACGTTGCGACAAATGCTCGATAATTCTGCTGCGGATGAACAACATAAACGGTTAGAGCGACGTAAGCTTGATGCTTTATTAGGCTTTTGCGAAACCACACTTTGTCGTCGTCAGGTGATGTTGCATTATTTTGGGGAAAATTATGCAGCACCTTGCAACAATTGTGATAATTGTTTAACACCCACTGCGACTTGGGATGGAAAAATCGCGGCACAAATGGCTTTATCTTGCGTATATCGAACCGGACAACGCTTTGGTGTCAGGCATTTGATTGATGTTTTATTAGGGAAAATAACGCCTCAAATCCAGCGTTTTCATCACGATAAAGTCTCCACTTTTGCGATTGGTCAAGCTTATACACAATTGCAATGGCAAAGTATTTATCGCCAATTAGTGGCAGCCCATTTATTGACGATTGACATGAGTGGTTATGGTTGTTTGCGTTTAACAGAAAAAAGTTATCCTTTATTACGTGGTGAACATACAATCGCTTTCCGCAATGATCCTTTGCCTACCAAGAAAAAACGCATATCTGTCAGCAAAGGTGAACCAAAATCGGAAACACCCGCAGATGCACTATGGCAAATTTTAAAAAATAAGCGTTTGGAATTAGCGCGTGAACATGCGGTTCCGCCGTACGTTATTTTTCATGATAGTAGTTTAATTGAGA
>CAYGED010000033.1:0-8974 GCA_964348555.1 uncultured Coxiellaceae bacterium | reverse complement strand
GAGGTTTTGCCATCATGAAAACCCATCTCTTCAAGTACCACCGGATAGTCAGCAGGATCGGTCACCACGGTGACGCGTTGAAAGTTTTTGGCGCCGGCTCGAATCATGCTGGGGCCGCCGACATCGATTTGTTCAAGCGCTTCTTTTAATTGAGTTGAAGCTTGCTGGATTGTTCGTTCAAACGGATAAAGGTTGATGATGAGCATATCGATAAACGAAATCCCATGCTTGCTAAGCGCGAGATCATCTTCACCGGGTCTGGCGAGCAGGCCGCCATGAATCTTGGGATGCAAAGTTTTTACACGGCCTCCCAGAATTTCTGGGAAGCCGGTGTAATCAGCCACTTGAATAACGGGTATCTCGTGAGATTTTAGTAATAGGGCTGTACCCCCCGTTGCTATAATCTCAACGCCATATCGAATCAACCTTGATACAAAATCAACTAACCCTGTTTTGTCGGATGCGCTAACTAAAGCGCGTCGGATGGGTTGTTGACCGATATCATCGATCGTCATCTATTTGGTAGATAGCCAATTTCTTGCGAAGCGTGCCACGGCTAATGCCGAGTATCTTAGCGGCTTTGCTTTGATTGCCATTCGTGAAACGCATAACGACTTTTAGTAAAGGCACTTCCATTTCGGCGAGTACCATGCCGTATACGTTTGCCGGCTCTGCACCGTCCAGCTGTGCAAAATAATGTTGCAGTGATTGCTGTACGCTAGAGCCGAACGAATATCCACCTTGGGCGGTTTTAGCTTCGGGTTCTTGAACGAACGCGTCGGTTTCCATTGTAGCGATTCCTTCCAACGTCGTGCTCCTCGATTTTGATTAAAAAATGGCTTGGAAAACATTTCAACAAGCCCCAAAAGTGTCACATTATAACATTCATCCCGTCGACCACAAGAGGGGAATGCCCAAAATTAAATCTTTTTTTGCTATTACAGCTCTTTTTTAGATCGGTAACCTGAAATCAATTATTTAGACGGGTGTTTAGGCTTATAATTTAATTGTCTTTTAAGGATTCACAGCGGTGCTTGAGTCAGTTGACCTGATAGCTAGGTAGACAGTATTGTAGGGGTTAGGTCATTCAGGTAGGGAAATAATGTCGCCACCAAAAGTCATCCATTTAAAAGACTACAAAGGTTCTGATTTTTTAATCGATCAAGTGCATTTAAATGTCGATTTGCACGAGGATAAAACCATCGTTAAATCTATTTTAACGATGCGTCGAAATAAAAATGCGAAGACACCGCAGGCACCACTGGTGCTCAACGGAGAGGCCATGACATTGGAAAACGTGGTGCTCGATGGGAAAGCGTTGTCGCCATCAGACTACCAGGTCGATGCGCATAGCTTGACGATTCTCAACGTACCCGATCAGTTTCAGTTGGAAACGGAGGTCGTCATAAAGCCTCAAGAAAATAAGTCTCTCACGGGTTTGTATAAATCGCGAAACAATTTTTGCACGCAAAATGAATCTCACGGATTTCGTCGTATCACTTATTATCTTGATCGACCGGATGTCATGGCGAAGTTCACGACGACAATTACCGCAGATAAAGATAAATATCCTTTCTTATTGTCTAACGGAAATCTCATCGAATCGCGTGAGTTGAGTGGGAATCGTCATTGGGTGCATTGGGAAGATCCGTCGAAAAAACCCTGTTATTTATTTGCTTTAGTGGCCGGTGATTTTGATTTACTGAAAGATACTTTCGTGACGATGTCTGGACGAGATATTGATTTGCGTTTGTACGTGGAGAAAGGTTTTAAAGATCAGGGCGAATTTGCTTTACAAGCTTTAAAAAAGGCGATGCATTGGGACGAGGAAACTTTTGGTCGCGAGTATGATCTCGATATTTATATGATTGTTGCGGTGAGTGATTTCAATATGGGGGCCATGGAAAATAAAGGGCTTAATATTTTTAACACGAAATACGTGTTAGCGAACTCCACAACCGCTACCGACATGGATTATGTGGGCATTGAAAATGTGATTGGTCATGAATATTTCCACAATTGGTCCGGCAATCGCATTACCTGCCGAGATTGGTTTCAGATAACGTTGAAAGAAGGCCTAACGGTTCTGCGCGATGAGCTCTTTATTGAAGACGTCACTTCAGAGGGCGTTGCGAGGATTAATAACGTGAATGTCTTGCGAAACATGCAGTTCCCGGAAGACGCGGGTCCATTGGCGCATCCAATTCGGCCACGTTCTTATATTGAAGTTAATAATTTTTATACCTCAACGGTCTATCGAAAAGGTGCTGAGGTGATTCGTATGGTGCGCACGCTAATCGGGCCTAAGACATTCAGAGCAGCGATGGACCTCTATTTTTCTCGGCACGATGGTCAGGCCGTTACCACGGAAGATTTCATTCAAGCCATGTCGGATGCATCGGGTATGGATTTGACACAATTTAGGCGTTGGTATGATCAAGCGGGGACACCAGTTTTGGATATGACGGGCGCCTATGATGAGCATGCCAAAACATTTACGTTAGCCGTGAAGCAATGTTGTCCTCCGACCCCGGGGCAACCGAAAAAGGAACCGATGCACCTGCCATTGTCCATGGGTTTGGTGGGGCCGACTTGTCAGGACATGCCGCTTCAATTAAACGGTGAAAAAAATTTCCAGAATGGGACTTGTGTGTTACCCATTAAAAAAGAAAAGGAGCAATTTATTTTTACTCGAGTGGAGAGTAAGCCTATCCCGTCGTTGTTACGAAATTTTTCTGCGCCCGTTATCGTGAATTATCCCTATACCGACGATGAATTGCTTTGGCTTTTACAGTGCGATAGTGACTCATTTGCGCGCTGGGAAGCGGGGCAAACCTTTTCCAAGCGTTTGATCTTCCAGTTGGTGGAAGCGATTCAGGGTCAACGTCAGTTGACGATGGACGATCGATTGGTGGTGGCGTTTAAAAAAATCATTACCGGTGATGAGGTCGATTACGGTTACAACGCTTTATTGCTTGGGCTTCCCTCCATTAATTATTTAATGCAGCTGATGAAAGTGGCTGACGTGGATGCCATTAATACCGCCCAACGCTTTGTTCGAAAACAACTGGCCAATAAACTGATGACGGAATTTATGGTGAGCTACGAAAAACTTCGGCTGACTTCTTACAAATACAATGTGATGGATATGGGTAAGCGCAGCCTGAAAAATACCTGTCTTTATTATTTGCTTAAAAATGAAGACCCGAAATTTCCGGCGATGGCTTATCAGCAATTCGCAAAGAGCGATAACATGACCGATGTCATGGGCGCTTTGACTGCGCTTAACAATTTCAATGGGGAGGCTCGTGAGAAGGCGCTGAGTGAATTTTATGAGAAATGGAAGCATCAGCCATTGGTAGTCAACAAATGGTTTTCCTTACAAGCTTCCTCCACTTTACTTTCAACGCTGGATCGAGTGAAGGCGTTGATGAAGCACGCTGCTTTTGATATCAAAAACCCGAATAATGTTTATTACCTGGTTTGCACGTTTGGAGCTAATATGGTTTGTTTCCACGATAACAGTGGGAGTGGGTATGCTTTTATTGCGGATCAGGTATTAACGATGGATCCGTTTAATCCACAAGTGGCTTCCCGAGTTATTCAGCCATTAACACGCTGGCAAAACATGGATGCAAAAAGACGCTCTTTGATGCAAGCTGAGTTGAACCGTATTTCCAAAGCGCCCAAATTGTCAAAAGATGTTTATGAAATCGTGACGAAAAGCTTAACTTAACCTGAGTTTTGGATAAGCCTAAAATCCCAAAACGCTTACCCAAAACTGACGTTAACTTAACGGCTGGGATTCGTTATGCCCAACTCACTCAAGCTACGTAACGTAGTTTCCGGTTAATTGGTCAATGTCGCTAGATTCAAATCTATTTCCTTTAACTCTGTCTCTGCTTCTAAAATTTTACCAAACGCTTGCACGCGGTCATCAAATTCGTGATATTCCACATTTCCGCTTTTATACTTATACTTTTGGCTAAACTCTTCATTGACGGCATTGGTTAACGTGTTACTTGCCGTTTTTAGCTTATTAATAGTAATAGCAGTCCAACCCATACTTTTTTCCAATTGATATTGATGAAAAGCATCACTAGCGATCGTGTCTTCATTCTGAGGATCAAGCCTGTTCGTGGGCAGGTATTCATAATAATTTCCTGTAATTAATTTGTAGGCAATTTCAGTTTGAAGCCATGTTCCGCTCGTGTTAAAGATAGCGGTGGATAAAGCTAAAATAGATAAATTGTCCATATTGTTCATTTGTTGACAGGCCAATACGTTCTTGGCTCGAATAATGCCCTGTTTTCCATGGAAAAACCCAACATAGGGGTAGCTTTTATCTGGGTTTTTACCTTCTTCTCTTGCTTTAAGGTATTTTTTTGCCCCTTCTCCGATAGCGTTTTTTAACGCTTCGTAATCTTTAATAGTACTATTGTTAGGCATATTGTTTCTCCGTTTTTTAATTACATGAGTTGGCAGATGGCCATTTACAGAATGTTATGTTATAACATAACAATTAATAGTGCAACTCCTGTGTGAAAGAGTTTATTTTTATGGCATACTAGTACTGCTATGTTAAGTACGAAAAAAGACGTCATTCCGGCAGGGATTGCCGGGACCAAACTCCAGGGATGGAAATTAATTTTAATATAAATCCATTTTTCTCTGTTCAGAAATTTGGATCCCCATGTCTCGGCGGTGAAAATTCACTATTTTTCTCAACGCACTCAGACCGCCTCGCATGAGGATGACGTTCGACTTAATAAAGTAGCACTAGCCCGGTATAAAATATCCGGGCTAGGGGAGAGCGAGATAGAATCAGAAAGGTTGAGGATTTTTACATGGCCGGCATAGCTGGAAAACGCATCAGGCGAGCTGAAGAGATATGTAAACGAGCAAAAGTACAACTGACCCCTATTCGCAAAGCACTTCTTGCTTTGATTTATCTTCACGATGTGCCTCTCACGGCCTATGAATTACTACGTTTATATCGCAAAACTTCCTCAAAGGCGGAATCGATGACTGTTTATCGCGTATTAGATTTTTTAGTGAAGAACCATCTTGTTCATCGCCTAGAAAGTAAAAATGCTTATGCTGCCTGCCATACGCCCGAGGAGCAGCATCAGGCACAATTTTTATTGTGTGAAAAATGTAATGAATCGCAAGAAGTTTATGTTTCAGCTTTGGAAAGAGCTGCTAAAAATACAGCAAATCAATATCATTATGTGTTATCCAATAGACCGATAGAAATAATTGGAATTTGTAAAAAATGTCTATTTCCGTAAGACTGAACAAAAATTTATAGAGTGCGGGTAACTATACCCCTAATAAATGGGTTTTGCTAAGTGTAGCCTACGTTACTAACCAGCGTAATATATCGACGGGCTGTTGAATAACGGTATCCGAATTTGCGTTTATTACTTCGTGTGGAGTGCCATAACCATACTGCGCTAAAATCGATAACATGCCTGCTGCTTTTGCGGCTTGGACGTCTGTTTCTGTGTCGCCCACATAAGCCGATTTATTTGGATTAACGCCCACAATTTCACAGGCACGAAAAAGCGGGAGTGGATGCGGTTTGCGTTCCGAAAGCGTGTCACCCGCAATTAAGCATCGTGAGCGTTGATTTAATTCAAAGTGGACTAATATCGGTTCTGCCAACCACCCGGGTTTATTCGTTACAACGCCCCAAGGAATACGGGCTTCATCCAAGTAATTCAGTACATCCGCCATGCCGTCATACAAAGTGGTTTGATCGACTAAATGCTTGCGATAATCCAACAAAAATTCATCGCGCAATTGATCCATATCAAACGAGGGAGCCTCTGATGAAAATCCACAGGTGAGTATGGCTTTTGAGCCAAGCGCCACGTATTGTCGAACATGATCGAAAGAAACGACGGGTTGATCGTAACGTTGAAGCACCTTATTAAGTGCGGTGGTAATATCCGCCGCTGTATCGAACAGCGTGCCGTCTAAATCAAAAAATAGAGAATTGACTCGATGGTTTTTCATGTTATGTCATCGGCTTTAAACACATTAAGTAGTTTGCCGACACGTCATCGCTGAGAGAAAACTTTCTGGAAAGAATGCTATAGCGGATGCCGGTTAAATCGATCAGTTTTAAATGACTCATCCTCGCCCATTGGGTTAACTCGGAAGGCCGAATAAATTGACGGTAATCGTGGGTTCCTTTCGGTAAAAGATGGGCGATGTATTCAGCGCCAATGATCGTGAATAAAAATGCTTTTAAATTGCGGTTAATGGTTGAGAAAAAAATCTGGCCATTGGGTTTGATGAGTTTTGCGCAAGCGGCGATAAGTTTAACAGGGTCGGGTACGTGCTCCAGCAATTCCATGCAAGTGATAACGTCGAATGAGTGAGGATGTTTTTCAGCGAGCGATTCTGCGCTGATCGCTTGATAGTCGATGATCAATTGATTTTCTTTTGCATGGGCTTTTGCGACTGCAATCAGCGCTAAACTCAAATCGATTCCCGTGGCGTGTGCGCCGGATTTGGCGAGTGCTTCCGTTAATAATCCGCCGCCGCAGCCAATATCGAGGACGGTTTGCCCCTCGAGTAAGCAGTGATTTTTAACATAGTCTAATCGCAGCGGATTAATTTCATGCAAGGGGCGCATTTCACCTTGGGGGTCCCACCAGCGTTCGGCGAGTAGCGAGAATTTTGATAATTCGTTGAGATCAGCATTCTCAGGGATATTATTCACCATCATAAGGAATTTCTTTTATTGTTTTGAGGACGAGATCGATCTCAGCGTTAAGCTGAACCAATGTTTCTCGAATAGCCTCTTGTTGATTTAATTTGATTTCTTCTTCGAGTTGCTGAGATAAATTTTTCAGGCGTGTTACGCCGGTATAACAACAGGAGCCATGCAGTTTATGTGTTTCATCCTTTAAAACCGTCATGTTTTTGTTTTGGTAAGCTTCGTTAATGGTATGGCGAAGCGCGGGTAGTTCCGCGGCAAACATGATGAGTAATTCTTTAGCGAGATCAGGCTTGTTGTTGGTTAGTTTTAACAGCGTTACCCAATCAATTGGGTTTTCAACGGGGTTCATGGAGATTCCTTATAGTTTATAGCAGGGCTTGCACTGAGTGATCTCTGCTTCGGGTTGTAACGTGATGTGTCCAATGTGATAAGTTTCTTTCAGCACGTCATTTAATTTCTTCAGAATTTTTTCCCATTTGCTGAGATCGTCAACATTAACGTGCGCGGAGAGCGCCACGACGCCAGAAGACAAAGTCCAAATGTGTAAGTCGTGCACGGCTTTTACGCCGTTTAATTTAATCATTGTTTCGGAGACGTTGTGAATGTTGAGATGCGTTGGGACGCCTTCCATTAAAACGGCGAGTGATTCTCGAATGAGTTGAATGCTCGAGAAGAAAATAATGCCGCCGATCACGATCGACAAAATAGGATCGATGCGAGTCCAATGCGTTAAATAAATAACCGCGCCTGAGATAAGGGCGGCGAGGGTGCCCAGTAAGTCGCCAAGCACATGAATGAAAACAGCGCGGGTATTGAGGGATTTTTTATTTTTCGCCAGCAAAATGGCCAAGATAAGATTCATTAAAATGCCGATGCTAGCGATCAAAATAACCGGTCCTCCGTTCACGGGGGTGGGATGCTCCATCCGTCGGATCGCTTCAATGATGACGGTCAGTGAAATTCCCAGCATCAGTAAGCTCGACGCCCAAGCGGCAATCACTTCGATACGACCAAAGCCATAACTGTGGGTGCGGGAAGGTGGCTTGGCTGCAAACCAAGCGGCAAAAGCGGAAAGGCCAATCGCCAGCGCATCCATGGCGAGGTGACCAGCATCACCCATCAAAGCCAGCGAGCCTGAAAAATACCCGCCAACGACTTCAACAACGGCAAAGCCAAGTGTTAAAACCAAGGCGATCAATAGGGATCGGTGCGGTGCCGGGCGGTTGCTAGGGTTATGTTCATGGTGATGATGCATGCTGGGTATTTTACACGCTTAAGCCATACATTTCATTTCTTACCGTTGCGCTAGTGCGAGAGCTCTTTGGTAGGCTTTTGATAGTATGGGAACTAGCCCGGATATTTCATACCGGGTCTACTGCGGGAGCAAAAACCCCATTATCTTCAGGCGATTTCTCAAAAAAGACTCGGTTACATAGAGTAACTATGCGCCCTCGTCTTTTTTGAGAAATCGCCTGAATCTAACGGGTTTTTTGCTCCCTCGCTACGACCCGGTATGAAATATCCGGGCTAAGAGTGTGGGGTAAAGAATTTTTCCAAAGATTGGCTAACACCCTGAGAGAAGCGCTGAGCCCATGGCTTTTTGATCTTAAAACAAAGCTCGTAAAGGTCACCGGTGTTACTGGCGGCTAAGAGGTAATCATCGCTGGTTTTGAGCAAATCGATTAGCTTGAGTTCCATGGCGCGAAGGCCATACCAGTGTTCTCCTGTCGCGACTTGGTTGATATCGACTGCTTTGCGGTGATTTTGAATGAAAGCCTTGAAGAGTGCGTGAGTGTCTTCGATTTCCGATTGCATTTTTTCACGCCCTTTTTCAGTATTTTCGCCAAAGAGCGTTAAGGTCCGCTTGTGTTCCCCCGCCGTGAGTTGCTCGAAATCAATCGATTTCTTCTGTAAGAGACGGTGAAAATTAGGCAATTGAGCCAACACACCAATCGACCCGACGATGGCGAAGGGTGCGGCGATAATTTGGTCGCCGACGCAGGCCATCATATAACCGCCGCTAGCCGCCACTTTATCAATCGCGATGGTGAGTGGGATTTTGGCGTCTTTGATTCGTTGTAGTTGCGAAGCGGCTAATCCATAGGCGTTGACGAGTCCACCACCGCTTTCCAGTCGAACAACCACTTCATCTTTTTTTTCTGCGATCGTTAAAATAGCGGTAATTTCCTCTCTGAGTGAGTGGACGGCCGAAGCGCGAATATCACCATTAAAATTTAATAC
>CAYGED010000032.1:7671-8977 GCA_964348555.1 uncultured Coxiellaceae bacterium | reverse complement strand
AGTCTTTCCAGAGGTATTTTGGGTGGAAGAATGAAAAGAAAGGTTTTATTTTTAACAATGCGCTCCCACGCCGAAGGCGGGGTAGAAAAAGACGGAAGAGTGGAATTACACGCTTAGAACCTGTCTGGTTATAACAGGCTCTTAATATTTCCGGCGAACCCGCAAAGAACTTGTGGTTGAGCGCCTAAAAAAAGGTTTATTCATATGAAAAAAATGCTGATAAACGCATCTCAGCCAGATGAGTTGCGTGTTGCGATCACCGATAACGTTCAACTCATTGATCTCGATATTGAAACCCCCGGTCAAGAACAAAAGAAAGCTAATATCTACAAAGGTATCATTTCCAGCATTGGGCAAAGCGTCAATGCAGTTTTTGTCAATTACGACAATGGCCGCCACGGCTTTTTGCCGATGAAAGACATTTCCCCCGAATATTTCCTCACTGAAGTCTTGGGCGACTTGGAATCGGTGGATATCAACCGTGTTTTGCGCGTTGGCCAAGAAGTAGTTGTCCAAGTTGATAAAGAAGAGCGCGGCACAAAAGGCGCTGCATTAACGACTTTTATCAGCTTGGCAGGCTCATTCCTCGTATTAATGCCCAATAACCCTCGAGCCGGTGGTATTTCACGGCGGATTGAAGGTGATGAACGCGACGCCATGCGCGACATCATCAGCCAGCTTGATTTGCCCGAAGGCATGGGACTCATTGTTCGAACGGCTGGACTGGGTCGAACCAAAGATGAATTGAATTGGGATTTAAAAGTTCTGCTTCGCTATTGGGAAGCAATCAAACAGGCCGCTGTGGCGAAACCAGGGCCTTACTTGATTCACCAAGAAAGCGATGTGATTACACGGACCATTCGCGATCATTTGCGACAAGACATCGAAGAAATTATTATCGATGACGAAAGTGCTTTTGAAAAAGCACGTCATTATATCGAGCAAACAAGCCCGCATTTACTCGACCGATTAAAGTTATACCGAGACCCGCTGCCTTTATTTAGCCGATTTCAAATCGAGCAACAAATCGAAAATGCCTACCAACGCGAAGTTCGCCTCCCATCTGGCGGCTCTTTGGTGATTGATCACAGCGAAGCCTTAGTGGCCATCGACATCAATTCATCACGAGCCACTCGCGGCAGCAGCATTGAAGAAACAGCCCTACAAACCAACCTGGAAGCGGCTGAAGAAATTCCTCGGCAATTACGAATTCGTGACATTGGCGGTCTGATCGTCATTGACTTTATCGACATGACCTCTGTGCGCAATCAGCGCGAAGTCGAAAACTGCTTACACAACATGCTGC
>CAYGED010000032.1:0-7661 GCA_964348555.1 uncultured Coxiellaceae bacterium | reverse complement strand
ACACGATCGCGCACGCATTCAAATCGGGCGCATTTCACGCTTTGGACTTCTGGAAATGTCGCGCCAACGTTTGGGAACCTCGTTGACAAAATCTTCACAAATGACTTGCTCGCACTGCAATGGACAAGGCTCTATTCGCAGCATTGATTCACTGGGCTTATCGATTATTCATGCCCTCCAAGAACAAGCGGCTAAAGCGAAAAATCTACACTTTCAAGTTCAAGTGCCTGTGGACGTGGCCACTTATTTAGCTAACGAAAAACGGGATGTATTAAAAGAAATCGAAAGGCTTTACCAAGTGAAAGTAACGATTATTCCCAATCAATATTTGGAATCCCCGAATTATCAAATCAAACAAATTAAAATCGATCCAGCTAGCTTGGATCACTCGAAAGGCATCCCAAGCTATCAACTCGTTAAAACGCTGCAAATCGAAACACCGAAAGAACCGGAAATCAAACTCACTTCAGAACCACCCGTGATTTCGCAATTTTTAACAAATGAAGTACCGGCCCCTACGCCACGCAAAAGCGCGAGCACAGGTGTGTTCAAGCGACTGATGTCGAAAATGTTCGGAAATGAAGAAAGCGCTAAACCAATAGCGTCTTCCACCGAGGTGAAAGTAAGTTCGCCCGAGAGAGAAGTCGAACCTCGACACGAGGAGCCACGACGTTACCACCACCGCGGTGGTCGACATCGAGGTGGCCGGCGACGACCCTCCAGTCATCACACCCATCAACATCACACCCGGCAAGCTGATCACACTCAAGGCTATGGCCACGAACAAGGCGATAACCACTCACATGGCGGCGACCCTCAAAGAAGAGGCCGATCCCGACGTGGAACCCGCGGTGGCCAACGACGAGGCCCACGACGAGATAACTATCAAGCGCATGCTGATCATCATGACATGCCTCCGACGAACAACGATCTGCCACCGATATCGGAATACGCACCAGAAGTCGGAAATGAACTCGTTACGCAACAACCGCCGATGACGCCACCACCACCACCGGTATTGATGGATGATTCCTATGGAAATCACACCCATTACCCTAAGCCAGGCGACCGTAAAAATTCGCTGAATTAAACAACCCCAGAGTGTTTCCTTTTATGAATGCCGGCGCGAAATCAGTTCGCGCCGCAGCACGCGGTTCTCCCCGCGATTACTAGCCCTGATATTCCATACCGCGTGACAAATACCCTGGAAGATAGTCGACATTCTCCTCACCCATTATTAAATTCAGTGACACAAACAATTCATTCCGGAGAGTACCACGCGACTGTTCCAGAAAATTCGAAAATAAGGTTAACGGCATCCGGCGAATTAAACGAGCGGTTTCTTTTAATCCATTAACAAATTGGACATCGGAACGAACATTATCATCAATCTCTTTGTCACGGGTTTTCAGGATGTAGAGATCCACCATGCGCTGAGCGAAATACAAACATTGCGGTAAATTGTACACGAGCGCGATACCGATGTTATGAATAATACCCATAACAATCGCCATCGTTTCACCACCCCATGCAGAAAAATAATCCATCCAGGTTTCGTAACCCGCTCCATCTCCGGTAAAGCCCGAAAACAATGCAAACACCGTGCTAACAACACACCAGGTTAAATACATCTTTGGCAATTCAATTCGTTCGAGAACACAAGTACTCTGCTCGATTTCTTGCAGGGTACCCCATAATGACTGAATCCCTTTGATCGTAAACCCAATGCTTGGAATGAGATGCAAGATCGCCGACAACCAACCAAAAAAAACATTATCAATTAAGGCTAGACCACCTTGATAAGTCAGTCCCGCATAACCCACATTGGCTACAACACCACAAAAAGCCAACAGACTAAAAGTGGTACGTGCTAAAAACCGGTAACCAAAAGAGTGAGAGGGCGGCACAAAGTCAATTTTATTTTTAATCAACTCTGAGAAAACATTCAACCCAAGACCAACATTCATCGAAGAAGCGTTTATGTTGCTAAAGAATTCTCCTCGTTTTGTTTTTCTTACTTCCCCAGAGGCACTTGAAAACCACCCTGCCTGCTCCTTCAAAAAATGAGCTATTAAATTTCTCGCCTGACGAGTCACTTGATTTATTTTAAAGGCTTCCTGAGCGTCAACTCGAGTAGTTGGGCTACGCTCACCGATTTCACTTCTCACAAAATGTAAGCAGTTTGAAACCCGATCCTTAAAATCATATTCTTTCAACCAATCAATCAGCGCTTTTGCACCTTCCATGGTAACCGGCACATTGAGAACCGCGCTTACCGTAGCCAACACAACTTCCCAGGTATCTCCTTCCAAACTTATTTTCCAAACCGGCAGTATCGTAAAAAATGCGATGAAAATAGTCGCGAACCACTCCCATTTTTCCAAAACCCCTTGACCTAGCCCTTGCTTTCGTTTTTTTTCTTCTTGTGTATCAAACAGCGATTCGTAAACCGTTAAATACGATTCCGCATTAAATAATGCATTTGTCACGCCACCACCAAGCGCGGGCAAATATTGCAGCCATTGTATGTCAGAATAGCTCGATGTGTCCTTCGCATAACCCACATAACGTTCGGCTGCCTTAAGGCTCGAGAAAAAATAAAGAATGCCGCTGAGAAAAGCTAAAACACCAGAACCGACATAACGCTTTTTTTCCTTGGAAGTGAGACCTCGCGGCGGGAGAATGGTGGCAGCCGCATGCAGAGATCGAAATTGTGCATCAACAGCCGAAACCCCATTGATAGGCACAAGTTCTTGTTTTTCATCATCTTGATTATTTCGATTCATATCAAAAAACCCTATTTTTTACGCTTGAAAAGAACGCTGGTTGTGCGCTTCCGCCCATCGGAAACTGATCATGATAATCCCATTCAACACCAAATAAATCACTCCGGCCAAAATAAATAAAGGAATCGTTTCATAAGTCATCGCAATCATATGCCGCGTCACGCCCATTAAATCCATTAAGGTAATCGTGCTGGCCAACGATGTTCCCTTTAATACCATCACCACTTCATTTGAATAAGCGGGTAACGCAATTCGAATGGCACGTGGCAGAATAATTCGCCGCATCATTTGCCAGCGGGAAAAACCTAAGGCCTGGCACGCTTCCCACTCACCCGTTGGAATTGATTGAATCGCACCGCGCAACAAAACACTGGTATAAGCACTGGTGTTCAGTGCCAAGGCAATCACCGCGCATCCAAACGGCTTTTTCAATACGACCCAGACAAACGATTCTCGCAACCAATCAAACTGGCCACTGCCATAGTAAATAATAAATATCTGCACAAGTAAAGGGGTCCCGCGCATCACAAAAATAAATAAATCAATGGGCGCTTTAAAATAATATCGCTGCGTTTGAGACAAGAGCGTCAAAATAAGCGCTAAACTAAGGCCAATCGTTAACGCTAAGATCATGAGTTCTAAAGTAATTCCCGTTCCAACTAAAAACGGCTGTACTTTCTGCAGAATATTCATTTCGCTAAATACCGTGTGCTTCGTTCATAACTGTATTTTAAGAAATACTGGGAAATCGTGGTCAATATCAAAAATAACAAAGCAGCGACCAAGTAAAATTTAAACGGCTCGCGTGTTGTGCTCGCCGCCAACTGCGCTTGATTCATTAAATCAGCCAATCCAATCAGTGAAACCAACGCACTGTCTTTTAGCAAAACCAACCACAAATTCCCAACCCCCGGTAAAGCATACCGCCAAGCTTGCGGACAGGATATTTTCCAAAATATTTTCCAGCCTGAGAAACCAAGCACTTTTGCAGCCTCGATCTGTCCCTTTGGTATCACCAAAAAAGCGCCACGAAACGTTTGTGAAGCATAGGCTGCAAATAGCACACCCAATGCAAGCACACCGGCCGCGAATGCATCGATCTCTGCCGGTTTATGCAACACTGCCATCAACAACGCCGAACCACCAAAGTAAACACCAAATAAAACGAGCAACTCCGGAAGACCGCGAACAAGGCTCGTGAAAATGAAAACCAATTTTCGAGTTATTTTGGATGGACTAAATTCCAATACCGTGAGCACAACGGCGAGACACATTCCAAATAGGAACGCGCACAAGGAAACTTCAAGCGTCACGCATAAACCTTTCCACAATTGCCATCCAAAACCAGCCAACATATTATTTATTCCGATATATAGTGGGTAACATAGCTTAGTTCACTTTTGTCATCCCGCGACTGGTTCGCGGGATGACGTCATTCGAGTTTGTAACCCATCCTATGTTACCTACTATACCGCAGCTTGCTGCGGAACTTTGCGCTACGGGATATTTATTTTCCAAAATACGTCATCACAATTTTTTGATAAGCGCCAGTGGCCTCAATTTGGTTTAAACCAGCGTTTAACTCCCTTAACAAAGCCGTATTTCCCTTTTTAACAGCGATTCCATTTCCATCACCAAAATAGTTCGGATCATCAATGGGACGACCAATCGCCACATAAGCAGAATGCCCTTTTTGTGAAAGCCATTGCTGCAAGACTGGCGTGTCTCCGATTACCGCATCGACTCGACCCGACAGCAAATCCATCAACGCATCTTGAATACTGGGATAACGATTAATCGTAATGGTATTCGCATATTTATCTTGTAAATACGCGTCAAAAGTTGTGCCGCTTTGCACCCCAATGGTTTTCCCTTTCAAAGCAGAAAGCGATAACTTCAAATGCGAAGTTTTGCTCGCTATCACGCTCACCGTGTTATGATAATAAGCTTGTGTAAAATCGACTTGTTTTTCTCGTGTGGCGGTAATGGCCATCCCACCAAACAAAGCGTCGTATTTTCCTAACTTTAAACTCGGTATTAAACTGTCCCACGCTTGATTGCTGAGTGTGCACGTTGCGTGAATTTGTGCGCATAGGGCTCGAACGATCGCCGCATCAAAACCTTCCATTTTCCCAGATGCATTCATGTACACAAAAGGTGGGTATGTGGCTTCTGTTGCAAATTTAATAACGGGTTCAGCACAGACCGAAGTGATCCAGAAAGAAAAAACAAGCACTGACAGAAAAAATTTCATGATGACTCTCCAATAAATTGTTGGAATACTTCCGTTCTCGGTGAAACAAACAACGTTTGCGTCATTCCCTCTTCAAGGATTTTTCCATTGCAAAGAAAAATGGTTTTATGCGCCAATTCTCGCGCGAATTTCATTTCGTGTGTAGCCACCACCACCGTCATGCCTTTTTCAGCCAAGGTATTAATAAGTTTTATCATGGATGAAACTCGCTGAGGATCCAGTGCGGACGTTGGCTCATCAAACAGCATGACTTCCGGTTGCATCATCAACGCACGCACGATGGCAGCGCGCTGCTGCTGACCTCCCGACAATTGCGCCGGATAGCTGTCTTGTTTATCCGGAATACCCATTTCTTGTAATAAATCTTTCGCTCGTTCGATGGCATCGGCTTTTGATATTTTTAACACTTGGCATGGCGCTTCGATGCAATTTTGCAAAATAGTCATGTGCGCCCACAGATGGTATTGCTGAAAAACCATACCGACTTTCGCACGCAACACCACCAGCTGTGATTTCGCGATTTTCGACCCGAGAGTGAAATCAAACGTAAAGCCGTTGATTCGTATACGGCCAGCATCCGGCCTGTCGAGTAAATTCAAACAACGCAGCAACGTGCTTTTACCCGCCCCGCTATCGCCTAATAAAGCCACCACTTCACCCGCTCGAGCACAAAAAGAAACGCCATCCAAAACGGCATGACCCGCAAAAGATTTCGTGACGTCGCGGACTTCTATCTTATTAACCACATTCATTGGCCAAACCCCACCCATTTTTCGAGAGTGTACATTAGCGTGACTATTTAGTCAATATTTTGACTATTAATTCAAAAAATGGCACTATAAACGTTTATTCATTCACGAGGCCTTTACATGACAAAAAAGCGATCGCGCCCACCCTTGGAAGACGCATTGAAGACACTGATTTGGGAAGATAACCATGGCACGCAGGAAGGCTTAACAGAGGCATTAACTCGACAGGGCTACTCCGTGAGCCAATCGAAAGTTTCGCGCTTACTTCGCCAATTGCGGGCGGTTAAAGTTAACAATGAGCGCGGTGAAACGGTTTATGCCCTGCCAAAAGAATCCATACCTCCTTCGACGCAAAGCCCATTGACACACCTCATTTTAAAAATTGTCTCGAATGAAACCCTAGTGGTCATTTTTACAAGCCCAGGTTCAGCCTCTTTGATTGCGAGATTACTTGATTATCACGACCGAGAAACGTCCATTTTAGCAACACTGGCGGGTGATGATACGATTTTCGTGGCACCGAAATCGATTAAAAAAATTAAACAAACACTCAACGAAGTAAAAGAGCTTTTGGCGAATATTTGAAGCCAGCCCGGATATTTCATACCGGGCCAGCGATCCCATCCATTATTTCGATTTCAAATACGCACGAACGCGCTCTAAATCTTCTGGCGTATCAATACCCGCTGGAATTTGGCCTTTATGAACAATCATGTGAATTCGTCCACCATGCCATAACACTCGAAGTTGCTCCAAATTCTCTAAAGGTTCTGCCGGACAAGGATCCCAAGCGATATATTCTTGTAAAAAACCAGCGCGATAAGCATAAATACCAATGTGACGAAAGTGAAGGCCGTTCAATTTAATTTTCGATTTGTCCTTAAAGGTATCTCGACCATAGGGAATCGGAGCTCGACTGAAATAAAGCGCGTAATTGCGCCGATTCATCACCACTTTTGTTACATTGGGCCGAAACAAGTCCTCCACATCCACAAGCGGCACACACACGCTTGCCACCTTCACGTTGTCGTGTTCTTCAAGATCCTCGGCGACTTTACGTATCACGTCGGGTGGAATTAAAGGTTCATCTCCCTGAAGACAGACGATTATTTCTTCGTCTTCAATACCAAGAGAACCCACCACTTCTGACAGTCGCTCTGTCCCTGATTGATGGTCTGGCGATGTCATGCAGACATTAGCATCAAAAGATTTAGCCACATCCGCAACGCGCTGATCGTCGGTTGCGATGATAATATCGTCCGCACCACTCGCCAACGCTCGCTCATAAACATGTCGAATCATCGGCTTGCCTGAAATATCAGCCAACACCTTAGCCGGCAATCGAGTCGATTGGTAACGGGCGGGAATAATGACTCGAAAAGACACTGCTAAACCTCGTCATCCGTTAAACGCGTTGCTTCGTCAATTAACATAACGGGAATCCCTTCGCGTATTGGATACATTAATTTATCAAATCGACAAATGAGTTTCTGCTGGGCCTCATTGTAAACCAGTTTTCCTTTGCAATTCGGGCAGACCAGAATATCCAACAGTTTTTTCTCCATTGTGCGTCCTTCATAAAGTTATTTTTTGTTTAATCTAACATTATTCTGATGAGAATCAAGAGGATCCTTTTTGAAACAGAAAAAAATACTGGTCGGGACGACAGGATTTGAACCTGCGACCCCTTGCACCCCATGCAAGTGCGCTACCAGGCTGCGCTACGCCCCGATCCGTCGCTTATTATACTAAGCAATTTCTGATTTACTACTTGTGATTGATCACTTTAACCCGACTATTTCATACCGGGTCGTAGCGAGGGAGCAAAAAACCCGTTAGATTCAGGCGCTTTCTCAAAAAAGACGAGGGCGC
>CAYGED010000031.1:0-9355 GCA_964348555.1 uncultured Coxiellaceae bacterium | reverse complement strand
TAAATCCCATCCTATTTTATATAATCTTTTGTTAAGCTGGTAGCTGGTAGGTTGGGCTGAGCCTTCGCGAAGCCCAACAAATTCAAATGATTTGTTGGGCTTCGCGAAGGCTCAGCCCAACCTACGGCTTATCTATGCGCAGGCGACTCTTTCGGATAATAAGGAAGTGATATAACATGGGACGAGTTTCATCAGTAAGGAGTCAGCCTTGAGCGACTGTTATCACTTCGGTGAGGCGTCATCAGCCGTTCCCATAAAAGCATTAACGGTAGCTGAATTGCCGGTGTGGTTGGCTGATCAGGATGCTGATACAAAAGCGTGGGTTAATGCCATGGGGTTTGGTGCCACGCCGGGTCGTGTTTGTCTTCTACCAGGAGCAAAGCACCAAGTGGTCAGGGTGCTGCTGGGTGCAAAAGAATTTGATGGCTTTTGGCATTTTGGGGGCTTGCCGGCTTTGCTGCCCAAAGGAATTTATTGCCTTGAGCCGCAGGATTTTCCCGATGAAGCCTCTTTTCAGCGCGCTTTGTTTGCATGGGGTTTAGGGTGTTATCAATTCAACGCCTATCGTACGCGCGAGCCTTTTCCGGCAAAGCTGGTTGTGCCAGATGCGCTGCAGTCTTTCTTGTCGGATTGGTTGTCGACGACTTATTTAATTCGCGATTTGATTAATACACCTGCTGAGGACATGGGGCCGCCGGAATTGGCGGAGGCGGTGAGGCAAGTGGCGGCAGAATGTGGCGCAACGGTTAACGTCATTGAAGGTGAAGCGCTGGTTGAGGAAGGCTTTGGGGCGATTTATGCCGTTGGGCGAGCGGGCAGTCGACTGCCGTGTTTGATTGATTTGACGTGGGGAAATGAAGACGATTTTAAACTGACGTTAGTGGGTAAAGGGGTGTGCTTTGATAGTGGCGGACTTGATTTGAAAACCTCGGATGGCATGTTGATCATGAAAAAAGACATGGGTGGTGCGGCACATGCCTTGGGTTTAGCACGGATGATCATGAAGCACCGCTGGCCGGTACGATTGCGCGTGTTAATTCCCGCGGTTGAAAATGCCGTGGGCAGTCGCAGTTATCGACCGGGTGATGTGCTGCAAACACGCGGCGGATTGTCGGTCGAGGTCAACAACACCGATGCTGAAGGGCGTTTAGTCGTGGGGGATGCTTTGGCGTTGGCTGTCGAAGATGATCCGGATTTGTTAATTGATTTTACCACACTCACTGGTGATGCGCGTCGCGCTTTAGGTGTGCATATACCCGTTTTCTTTTCGAATAACGATGAAATAGCGGCGGAATTGATTATCGCTTCAAATAAAACACATGATCCCCTGTGGCGGCTTCCGTTGCATCAACCGTATCGAGAGTATTTGCGCAGTGAGGTAGCGACAATTTCAAATGTTTCGCGCACGCCAGCGGTGGGCGCGGGTGCGATTATGGCGGCATTGTTTTTAGAAACGTTTGTGTCGAATCAAGTACCGTGGGTGCATGTTGATTTTTATGCATGGAATTTAGAGTCTTTACCTGGGCGGCCACTGGGTGGTGAGATGATGACATTGCGAGCGGTGTTTCAATTTCTTCAAGGTTATTTAAATCTGAGGTGATGTTTTTATTATGTGGTGTGGCATTGCGTGGTTGATTTTAATCGTTGCCGTATTTTGTGTCGCTTATTTCCGCTTTCCAACGCGCATGTGGATTCCATTTTCAGCGGTTGTTCTTTTTATTACAAGCATTGGTATCTCGGTTGTTCCTGCCATTCTATTTTGGCTTATTTGGTTTGCATTGACCTTACTCATGGTGGCCGATTCTTTGCGATGGCGATGGGTGATAAAACCTTTTCTGCATTGGTTTCGTCAGCAACAGCCGCCTATTTCAGCCTCTGAGCGCGACGTGTTAGAAGCCGGTGGTGTTTGGATGGAAAAGGAATTTTTTTCAGGTTGTCCGGATTGGCAGCGTATTTTCACGCATCAAAAAAGAAAATTAACGGACATAGAGCAATCTTTCCTTGATAATCAGGTCACGACACTTTGTTCAATGTTGAGCGATTGGGAAATTCAGCAAGCAAATAATTTTCCGGATTCGGCTTGGGAATATATTAAGCGAGAAAAATTCTGGGGAATGATCATCGATAAAAAATACGGTGGGCTTGGATTTTCAGCGATTGCGCATTCGGCCGTGGTGACAAAAATTGCGAGCCGGAGTATTTCGGGTGCCGTCACCGTTATGGTGCCTAATTCATTAGGCCCGGCAGAGTTCATTTCGTATTTTGGTTCCGAAGAACAAAAACACTATTATTTACCTCGATTGGCAATGGGTGAGGAAATCGGGGCGTTTGCATTAACAGGACCCTCTGTGGGTAGCGATGCGATGAGTGTGCCGGATACGGGTGTTGTTTGTCGGGGAAATTATGATGGAAAAGAAGTGCTGGGTATTCGTTTGAATTTCAATAAACGTTATATCACGCTCGCGCCGGTTGCAACATTATTTGCGATTGCGTTTAAATTACAAGATCCCGAGCATTTGTTGGGAGAAAATGCCGTTGGCATTACGGTTGCATTGGTGCCAAGAAATACACACGGAGTTGAAGCGGGGTCAAGGCATCAACCGTTGAACCAGGGATTTTTGAATGGTCCTGTGCGTGGAAAAGAAGTATTTATTCCCGTTGATTTTGTCGTGGGAGGCGTGAAAAGTTGTGGAAAAGGCTGGCGAATGATGATGGAATGTTTATCGGTGGGGCGAGGGATTTCGTTGCCGGCACTGGCAACGGGTGCGGCGCAGTTATCGTGTCGAACCAGTGGTGCGTACGCGCAGTTGCGTCGTCAATTCCATCGTTCGATTGGGCAATTTGAAGGGGTGGAAATCGCGCTGGCGAAAATTGCTGGATTTACGTATTTATGTGATTCAACGCGTGAGTTCACGGCTGCAGCGGTTGATGCAGGTGTGCATCCTTCCATCGCGTCGGCCATTACGAAATATCACCTCACCGAATTGGGGCGTCAATCCGTGATGCATGCCATGGATATACACGCGGGTCGCGGAATACAGATGGGGCCGCGTAACTATTTAGCCTGTATTTATGAAGGTATTCCCATTGCGATTACGGTGGAGGGGGCCAATATCCTCACGCGTAATTTGATTATTTATGGGCAAGGCGTATTGCGTTGTCATCCTTATTTGCGAGATGAGCTCATCGCTGCGGAAAACCCAAGCGATGCTAATAGGAATAAACCGTTTGATCGATTATTTCTGTCGCACATTGGATTTTTGCTGAATATTGTTGCACGTACTTTTATCTACGGAATATCAGGTGGTCGTGGTATTCGTATCAAACAAAATACGCGCACAAAAAAATACCTTCGGCAATTAACTCGCATGACTTACGCATTTAATGTGTTGACGGAGCTTACCTTGGCGGTTGTCGGTGCAAAATTTAAATTTAAAGAAGCTTTGTCGGCTCGATTGGGTGATGTGATGAGCCATTTGTATCTGGCGAGTGCCGTGTTGCATCGTTATTCAGCGAATCAAGAACCGTTAGACGAGTGGCCATTGGTTCAGTGGTCTTTGGACTATTGTTTGTGGAAGATTCAAGACGCTTTCGATGAAATTTTGATGAATTTTCCGAACTGCTGGCTGGCGGGCATTCTCCGATGGTTAGTTTTTCCGTGGGGGCGCTCGTATCGATCGCCAAACGATCAACTTTCTTTTTCCGTTGCTCAGTTGATGCAGAAGAGCGGCAATGTCCGTGATAAAATTACGCAATACTGTTATATTGGCGACTCTCAGGAAGATTCCGTTGGTCGGGTTGAAATGGCTTTTAAGCAATGGGAAAAAGTAAAAAGTTTGTGGGGTAAAATGCACGCAGACTCGGGTGCTATTATGCAAGATTTAAAATCCGCTTATGAAAATGGTAAAATCAATGAGAACGAATATAAAGAGCTGTGCAAATTTGCTGAATTGTATTGGGATGCTTTGCAGGTTGACGAATTCATGAGTCATGAAAGGAAGCCAAACGATGAAAAAGAACGCCTTTGATCACTCCCCAGCGATCACTCAGCCGATTTATATTGTCGATGGTGCGCGTACCCCTTTTTTAAAAGTGAGTGGTGCTCCAGGTCCATTTTCAGCGTCGGATTTGGCGGTTAGTTGCGCTCGAACCTTATTAACTCGACAGAACTTTAATCCAACCGATCTCGATGAAGTGATTGCAGGTTGTATCATGCCGAGTGAAAACGAGGCGAATATCGGTCGTTTAATTGCGTTGCGTTTAGGGTGTGGCAATGACATGCCCGGTTGGACGGTGCAACGAAACTGTGGTTCAGGCATGCAAGCGATCGACTCTGCATTAAAAGATATTTTACTGGGTCGTGCGGATTTGGTGTGGGCGGGTGGTACGGAAGCGATGAGTCGCGCGCCGCTGATGTTGAATTCGAAAATGGTACATTGGTTGGGACGATGGCAAAAATCAAAAGGATTTGCTGCCCAGCTGTCTGCCTTAATGAAACTCCGTCTCAATTATTTTTCTCCCATCATTGCCTTGTTGCGCGGTTTAACGGATCCCTTGTTTGAATTAAACATGGGTCAAACCGCCGAAATTTTGGCGTATCAATTTACCATCACTCGGGAAGCAATGGACGCGTTTGCGTTGCGTAGCCATCAACGTTTATCGGCCGCACAAGATGCCGGTTATTTTACGGAGATCGTTCCGGTATTCGATTCATTGGGAAAGTGTTATCAATGGGATGATGGTGTGCGTCGTGACACAACGTTAGAAAAATTAGCGAAATTGCGTCCTGTATTCGATCGATCGTTTGGTCTGGTGACAGCCGGTAACAGCTCACAGGTGACGGATGGTGCGGCTTTTGTTATTTTAGCGAGTGAAAGGGCGGTGCAGCAATTTAAATTGCCGGTGTTGGGGCGAATTCTCGATGTGGAATGGGCGGCTTTGTCACCAGCCGAAATGGGATTGGGTCCTGTTTTTGCGGCGACACCATTATTGCGCCGAAATAATTTAAGCTTGGCTGACATCGATTATTGGGAAATGAATGAGGCGTTTGCAGCGACGGTCATTGCTTGCATAAAAGCTTGGGCCAGCGATGCATTTTGCAAAGCCCATTTGGGATTAGAAAACGCTTTCGGTCACCTCGATGAATCTAAATTAAATGTGGATGGTGGTGCGGTCGCGATTGGACACCCTGTCGGTGCGAGCGGTGCGCGCATTGTTTTGCATTTGTTAGCCGTTTTAAAACGGCAGCGAGCCAAGCGTGGCGTTGCAGCTATTTGCATTGGTGGTGGCCAGGGTGGCGCACTGTTGCTTGAAAGTCGGTAGGAGGAATTATCATGTCAGGATCTCCTTATAAACATTGGCGATATGAAAAAGATCACAACGGCGTTTTGTGGTTAACACTCGATCGAGCGAACGCGTCAGTGAATTCAATGAATCGAGAAGTGTTTGATGAATTTGATCGTGTGTTGGGAGAAATACCTTCGCAGCATCCAAAGGGTGTGGTGATTGTGTCTGGAAAAGATAAAGGTTTTATTGCCGGTGCCGATATCACGCAATTCACGTCGTTGAAAACAGAAGAAGAAGCATTTGATTTAATTCGCCAGGCGCAATTGGTGCTTGATAAATTGGAAGCGTTAGCAGTCCCAACCGTTGCGATGATCAATGGGTTTTGTTTGGGTGGCGGATTGGAAGTGGCATTGGCTTGTCGTTATCGCGTGGCTTCGGATGAAGATAGCACACTGATTGGGTTACCCGAAGTAAAATTGGGTATTCACCCGGGCTGGGGAGGTACGGTTCGTTTACCACGCTTGATTGGTGCACCCAAGGCGATGCAAGTGATGCTACCCGGTGAACCTTTGCATGCAACAAAAGCAGCGAAATTTGGCATTGTGGATGCCACCGTTCCGCTTCGAGATTTAAAGCGTGCAGCCGCTCATTACGCGTTACACCAACCAAAACCAGGCGTTCCAAAAGGCCTAGCAAAATACAGTAATTCCGCCTTTGTTCGACCCTGGTTGGGCCGACTGTTTTATAAAAAACTGGGTGCGCGTGTTAACAAGGAGCACTATCCGGCTCCATTTGCTATCGTTCGAAATTGGATTAAAGAAGGCGTGGGTGCCAATGCCTTACTGATGGAAGCAAAATCGATTGCAGAGCTGATGATTACACCCATCAGTCGTAACATGATTCGTGTTTTCTTTTTGCAAGATAAATTAAAAGCGCTTGCAAAAGGCGTTAAGTACAAACCGAAACACGTTCACGTGATCGGTGCAGGAACCATGGGTGGTGATATTGCCGCGTGGTGCGCATTGCGTGGTTTTCATGTCACGTTGCAAGATCAAACGCCGGATCGCATTGCGCCGGCGATCAGACGCGCGCAAGTGTTGTATGAAAAAAAATTAAAACTGCCTCACAAAATTCAGGCTGTTATGGATCGCTTAGAGCCTGATGTGGTGGGAGATGGAATTAAAAAAGCCGATTTAATCATTGAGGCTATTTTTGAGGACCTGTCCGCCAAACAAAAACTTTTTCAAGCGATTGAATCTCACGTCAAAGCGGATGCTATCCTGGCGACAAACACCTCGAGTATTTCTTTGGATGAAATCAATCGGGTGTTAAAAAATCCTGCTCGTTTGGTGGGTATACATTTCTTCAATCCCGTTTCAAAAATGCCGTTGGTGGAAGTGGTCAAAGGTCAGCAGACTGCTAATGACATTGTGCAAAAATCTCAGGCGTTTGTCAGCGCGCTTGGCAAGTTGCCATTGGGTGTGACGAGCAGTCCCGGATTTTTAGTCAATCGCGTTTTAATGCCTTATTTAATGGAGGCGATGAAACTGTGGGAAGAAGGTTATTCACCGATCAACATTGACAAAGCGGCTCTGGCATTTGGTATGCCGATGGGGCCAATGGCTCTCGCCGACAAAGTGGGTCTTGATATTTGTTTATCGGTCGCAAAAAATCTCACGGGATTTTATGGTGGCGAAGTGCCGACTCGATTAAGCGATCTCGTGAATGAAGGGCATCTGGGTGTTAAGACTCAAGCAGGGGTTTATCGTTATGCGAATGGTCGGCTCATTAAGCCTGAGAGTCGTTCAATCAATGATTCAGAGCGAATGGAAATTACTGAGCGAATGATTCTGCGTATGCTGAACGAGACAGTCGCTTGTTGGCATGAAGGAATTGTTTCCGATATCGATTTATTGGATGCGGGGATGATTTTTGGAACGGGTTTTGCTCCGTTTCGTGGCGGTCCATTGCATTACGCAAAAGCACAAGGCATTGATGCTATTGTAAAGACATTGGAAGCCTTTTCGAAAAAATACGGCGATCGATTTAAACCCAATATTGGCTGGAAAGCCTTATGAGCCTGTATCCCTCTTTGCCAAAACCCATCTCATTTTTAATTATTGAATCGATAAAAAAATATGGAGCAGTGCTAAAAGCAATATTTCCGCTGATTTTATTGCTCGCTGTTGTAAAGGACCTTTATTTTTATTTCGGTGGAATGCCAAAGAATACAATAGCTGTCTGGGTGATTATCCTGGTGATGGTTTTGATGGAGGTTTATCTGCTATCCGCTGCCATACTGGGTACGCATAAAATTCTATCGGGCTCTCCTGGCCGGTTAAATCAAACTTGTCGTGAAACTTTTCAGAAGGTATCTTCCATTTATGCTGGATTTTTCGCACTTATTATCATTTTATGCGTATTGTTTTTCATTGGTTATGGGATTGCTTACCTGCTTTCAAGAGGTTCCCAACCCGTTATTCAGAATTTATTAATGTTATTTTTTATTGGCGTGCCGATTACTTATTCGCTGGTGATGTTTTTTTTCGTGATTCCGTCATTAATAGTAGAGTCCGTTTCCGTTACGACAGCTTTTAGGCAAAGTTTTTCGCAAGCAGGGTACACCAGTTGGTTGAGAGCTTTCTCTTGCTATGCTGCTTTTCTGGTCTTTTTCTTTGTTTTACTGCCGTCGACGCGCCATGGTGTTTGGTTGGTTCGTTATCACGTGATTTTTATTTTTGATGTGGTGATGTTATCGATTTTCTTGCCTTTGTTACTCAATTATCTTTTATTTATGTTGAATGATTTGAAATTACGAAGTCAGCAACAGGATAAGTAATGGCTATCCTGATTTGCGTTGGAAAAGGTGAGGCGGAAAAAAAGAGTTTCAACTGGTTTATTGATGGTTGGAAAAATAAGCTGTTATCCATGGACTCTGCGCTTGATGTCCGAATTTTTCCCGATTATGGTAATCCAGATGAAATTGATACCATTTTGATTTGGAGTTTTCTAATTCAAGAATTGGCGCGATTTAAAAATTTAAAATGCATACTCGCTTTATCTGCGGGTGTGGATCATCTGTTGATGCAAGACACATCGTGTGTTCGCAATGTTCCCATTGCGCGATTGAAAGACCCCTTTATGAAAAACGATATCGTTCAGTACGCGGTTGTGTCGGTGTTGAATTACGTAAAATTAATGGATCGTTGGCGAAATAGACAAAAAGAAAAAAAATGGGACAAAACCCCTCCTTTTAATTTGTCAGATAAGAAAGTGGCTGTGATGGGATTGGGTTATCTCGGAGAGTCCGTTGCGGTTGCGTTACAACAGTTAGGATTAAAAGTGATTGGATGGAGCAATTCTAAAAAAAACATACCCGATGTTACCGATTATGTTGGGGAAGCGCAATTTGATCAATTTCTTTCGAAAGCAGATATTTTGGTGTGCATGTTACCTTTAACGCCAGAAACGGAAAATATTATTAATAAGAGGACGATCCACAAAATGCCGAAAGGCGCTTATATTATCAATTTTGCTCGCGGTCAGCATATTGTTGATGAAGACTTATTGGCTGCGTTAGCGTCTGGACATCTCAGTGGTGTAACCTTGGATGTCTTTCGAAAAGAGCCATTACCGCCAGAACATCCGTTTTGGAAACACCCAAAGATTCGCGTCACCCCTCACATCGCTTCCGTCACGAATATTGAGACGGCAGCACCACAAATTTTTGAAAATTACCAGCGAGCCCTGGCGGGGAAGTCTCTTTTAAATGAAGTCAGTTTGAAGAAGGGTTATTAGTGGGTAAGCTGAGCTTTGGGGACCCAAATTTCCGGAGTGGGGAAAATTGATTGACTCATTGAGTTTGCTGATTGACTCACTGAGTTTGCTGGGCTTCGCGTGTGCTCAGCCCAGCCTACTTGCTTATTTTTGGGGCTAAAAGAGTGTTGAATTTTTCGCTCATGGATGTTAAAGCTTCCTCATCATCCGACCACAGTTTAATTTCAAGATCCGGGTAGCTCACTCGATAGCCGAGATGACAACGCTTATCTAACATGATTTTTTCTAATTG
>CAYGED010000030.1:2298-9418 GCA_964348555.1 uncultured Coxiellaceae bacterium | reverse complement strand
GTAATAATCACGGCATAAGCAATCAATAAATACGAAAAGTGCGCCGACCAACCCCATTGCATCAATCCAATCAGTACGACAGGTATGGTCACGACAATCGCACCGATGTAGGGCACAATCACCGATAACCCAACCAAGGCACCCAATAAAAATGCATATTGCATTCCCAAGATAGCAAATACAGCAATTGAAACAATCCCAATCAAGACAACTTCAATAGCACGCCCTCGTATATAAACACCAATTTTCCGACTTATTTCTTTCGCCACGTATTGGATTAACCCACGACGATGCGGCAAATAGACTGACAACCATGCTTTTATTTTCCCACCATCCTTTAAAAAAAAGAACACTAATAGTGGCACCAATACCAGGTACAAAATGGCTTGAATAATTCCAGGGATCGTTGCGAGCGAAAACGATAAAATAAACTGCCCAATTTTAGCGGATTGCTCATGCAGAAAAATGGCAATTTGCCCAATGGGGTCACTCGGCAATATTTTCGGATAGTGGCGCACGATGTCAGTCATCCAGACTTGCCCCTGAATAAACGCTCGCGGCAATTCATGAACCATTGCCGCCAGCTGTCTCCACAACAACGGTAGCAATCCAAATAAAGCCAGCAAAAATAAACCGAGAAAAATCAGATAAACAATGACGACAGCCAACCAATGGGGAAAACGCCAACGCTCCAGCAATCGAACCGGTGATGTCAAACCATAAGCAATACACACACTGATGGCGACAGGCAATAAATACTTGCCAAAAAATTCCATGAGCACGAAGGCAATAACGAGCGTGAAAAATAAACCCAACGCTTCGGGATCCGAAAAATTGCGTTTAAACCAATTGGAGACGACCTGTAAAATCGGGTTTGTGTCTCTCATCTTTTGCGTTCCTTATTTCTTATTCTTATTTCCTAAGCGACGGCTGATCTCAATCATTTCAATGGCAGCGTCAACAGCATCCACACCTTTATTACCATGCGCACCACCGGCTCTTGCCAACGCGAGTTCATCCGTTTGTGTGGTCAGCACGCCAAAAATAACTGGAATACGATGTTTTAAAGCAACCTTCTGGCAACCTTGACTGACTTGCTGGCAAACATATTCGTAATGATCAGTCTCTCCTTGGATGACAGCGCCGAGGCAAATAATCGCGTCGTATTCCCCCAAGATCGCTACTTCCTGAGCCAAGTAAGGGATTTCAACCACACCGGGTACACGAATCGTTTCAACGCAACTGTCATCAATGTCCAACGATTTCAGTCTTTCTTTGGCACCCGCTAAAAGGCGATCGGTGACTTTGCTATTAAAACGCGCAGCAATAATGGCTAGTTTAATCGATGGTGATGCGCTCATTGCAAATTCTCACGCTTCAACGACAGTAAATGCCCCATTTTATTCTGCTTTGTTTGGAGATAACGAATATTATCGCTCGTCGGATCGGTCTCCAACGGCACGCGTTCAAGCACGTGAATGCCATATTTCTCTAAACTCAAAATTTTATCTGGATTATTGGTTAGCAAACGAATGGAATTAACACCGATTGCATGGAGTATTTGCGCAGCTGAACCATAATCTCGTAAATCCGCATCAAAACCCAAACGATGGTTCGCCTCAACGGTGTCTAAACCTTCTTCTTGTAACGCATACGCCTTGATTTTGTTACTCAATCCGATTCCACGACCCTCTTGTCGCAAATATAATATAATCCCATTTTCTTTTGTAATTTTATCTACCGCAAGATCCAATTGACGCCCGCAATCACAGCGCGTTGAACTAAATACGTCACCCGTCAAGCATTCAGAATGCAAGCGAACCAGACAAGGTTTTGTCAAATCAATATGCTCACTGATTAAAGCTATATGTTCTTTTTGATCGATAAGATTTTGGTATGTCTTAATCTTGAATTTCCGATGATCTTTAATCGGCAGCGAAGAAGAAGATATTTCTTCGATGATTTTTTCATGATTAATTCGATACGTAACCAAATCTTGAATGCTGACGATGGACAAACTATACCGCTTAGCGAATTGTCGTAGATTCGATAATCGCGCCATACTGCCATCATCATTTAAAATTTCGCAAATGACTGCAGCAGCTTTCAAACCAGCCAGACGACATAAATCCACACTGCCTTCCGTGTGTCCATTTCTCGCCAAAACACCACCCTCACGAGCCTTCAGCGGGAAAATATGCCCCGGCATGATAATATCATCCGGACCGCTCGTTTCATCAATCGCAACACTAATCGTGCGCGCCCGATCGTGCACCGAAATTCCGGTTGCAACACCCGTAGCCGCTTCAATCGAAACACCAAAAGCCGTTTGATGACGCGATCGATTACGATTCGTCATCATGGGTATTCCCAAACGTTCAAAACCCGAGACCGGCAGGGACAAGCAAATCAAGCCGCGCCCATGCTTGGTGAAAAAATTAACGGCATTGGCATCCGCAAATTCGGCTGCAATAACCAAATCACCTTCATTTTCTCGATGCTCATCATCAACTAATATAATCATCTTTCCTTGACGCAGATCATTCAACGCATTTTCAATGCTAGTGAACAGATTTGTCATGGAATTCTACCTCTTCTAACTCTATTTGATTTAAGTACATGGATACTTGCGCATCCACTAACTTGGCAATTTGATCGAACTCAACATTCACACGATCACCCACAATGACTCGACTTAAATTCGTTCGCGCTAACGTATGCGGAATTAATAAAACTGAAAAACTATCCACCGTAATTTCGTTAACGGTTAAACTAACACCATTAATGGCGATGGATCCTTTTGGAATAAGATAAATAAAATGATCCGGTGAAATGTGATTAAAACGCATTTCAAAAAAATCATGGCTTTTCTCAATCGCAGCGACCAATAAGCTTTGATCCACGTGGCCCGACACCAAATGGCCCCCAATGCGATCGGACAAACGAAGTGCACGCTCTAAATTCACCAATCGATTAGCCTTGTATTTTCCTGCAATCGATTTTGACAAAGTCTCTTTAGATAAATCACAAAAAAATCGATCGGAATGAATTTCGGTAACCGTTAGGCAACCACCATCAACGGCAATACTCTCACCGAGTTGTAAATCACGAAAATCCGTTCGAATTTCTAATTCTGCTCGATCCTCTTTCAGATCGACCGAAATAATTTCACCCATGTGATCGACAATACCCGTAAACACAGTTTATCCTCGCTTAGGTTGACTCAGGGAAATTAACGGGAAGAAAAATAGGCGTGCCCATCAATAGAAATAGGCACACGTAGGCTCCGATCTACCTTCTTCCATCCGGACTTTAACCGTCGGCTCTGGAATTTCACCAGATCTGCATCCCCTCACTTAGAAGGGACGCTCGCGGGCTCGCCCTGGAGGCTCACCGCCGGTGGGGACTTACACCCCGCCCTGAAAGTACTAGCTGCCCTTACTTTATAGAGGCCTACCTTAATTGTCAATTAAATAATCACCTTAGGGATGGATTCCCCAAACTTCGGTATTGTTATACAATACCTACCTGTACTTCGAAATTGTGATATTTTTCAGCACCCATGGTGGGAAATGTTTAAAAGCTCAACCCCATTATTCACTAAACCGAATGTCACAAACCACGTCTTCCCCCATCGTCATTTTCTCGACTTTTTCGACACGCCGTTTTCTCGGGTTCAGGATCAGCGGAGTGTCCGGAAAACCCTCTGAACCGACGATTTTTGGGGCGACGCAAACCAACGCACGATTCAACAAACCTTGGTTAAACAGTGCTGTAAAAAGCCGACCACCCGCCTCGACCCAAAGATCATGAACACCATCACGACCGATCTCAGCCAAAATCGCTTCAAGATTTAAGCCACCCGCTTCTTCTGGAATCGCCACACATCGACTATTTTTTTTATCCCATTTTTCTAGGTTTTTTTTATCAATCTGACTCGAATGAAAAAGAATGATTTCCTTTGCTGTTTTCAGCAACGTCGCCGAATGCGGCAACTGCAGATTCGAATCGATCACGTAAACTCTTTTTTTTATCGCCTTCCCCTCCAACCGCACATTCATCTTGGGATCATCATTGATAATCGTTTTCACGGTCGTTAAAATCGCATCGCTTTTTTTCCGCCATTCATGCGTATAACGCTGCAATTTTTTTCCGGTTAATACTATCGGCTTCCCATGCGGCCCCGCGATTTTTCCATCCAAACTCATTGCAATTTTCGCAACCACCCAAGGACGCCGATGCCGTGTCCAATAAGTATAACTTCGATAAAATTCGTCAATCTCAGGCATCGCCATTTGATGACACTCAATGCCAGCGGCCTTTAATTGCTTTATTCCTTTTCCTGCTACAATGGGGTTGGGATCTTGATAGCCAAAATAAACCGCTTTAATTTTCGATTGAATAATTAAATCCGTGCAAGGCGGCGTTCTGCCGTGGTGGCAACACGGCTCTAGAGTGACATACAGCGTACTCCCTTCTGCTTTTCGGTCACAGGTTTTAATCGCTTCAGCCTCACCGTGCAACGTACCCGGACCGTGGTGAACGCCTTGACTAATAATTTTTCCGTTTTTCACGAGAATGGCACCAACGGATGGATTCGGCGCGCAGAAGCCGCGCATCGTTTCGGCAAGCAATAAGGCTTTTTTCATCATTGTCGCGTTCATGAATCCATGAGCACTCTTGGATTATCACTAAATAACGCGTCAACGCCTTGTGAAATTAATTGTTTTGCGACCACCGGTTCATTAACGGTGTAAGCCAATAACAAAAAACCAGCTTTTTTGACTCGTTGAATGCGCTCGGGTGTTAATTGATGGAATTCAATGTGCAAAGAAACTGCGCCAATGGATTTTAAAACGGATAACACATCATCGTGCCATTGATCAGTAATCCATCCGAACGGAAAACTCCCCTTGCATTTCCGATACGCTTCAAGACAATCCAGCGAACTGCTTGAAATAAGCGGCAACGGCAACGTTGTCGACCAAACGGAATCCAGCGCATTTAACGTGGCTTTTACCAAATCCTGCGCCACGCGAGCATTTCCTTTTAATTCGACATTAATTCCAAAACCAAAAGAAGCGGCCAATGTCAAAAACGCTTTCAGCGTTGGTACGCGTTCCCCTTTAAATGTCGAATTAAACCAACCACCCGCATCCAAACGCAAAATAGCCGTTAAATCAGTTTCGCTGACCACGCCTTTGCCGTTCGTCGTTCGATTTAATTCGGTGTCATGAAAAATGATGGGCTTTAAATCTTTTGTCAATTGCACATCGAACTCAACCCAGGTCGCCCCGAGTGTTTTTGCAGCCTTTAATCCGGCCAGCGTGTTTTCCGGCGCTAGCTCTGGAGCCCCACGATGTGCAATAATAGTAGGCAAATCGTAATGCATTTTTTTCATGGCTTACATATTAACAAACTTCTTGATACTATTGTGCATAAAATTTTTGAGTAACGATCAATTTTGAGGAGTGGTCCATGTCGGCACTGAAAACCAAAGGCCATCACAGTTATGAAGCACTCATGCGTTACGCACGGCTGCTGGGTTTTGGTGACATCCATACAAAAATTGATCCTGCCACGGGACTTCGTTCCATCATCGCTATTCATAGCACCAAGCTCGGACCAGCCATCGGCGGCTGCCGCTTTTATCGTTACAAAAGCAACGGACTAGCGATGAAAGATGTTCTGCGCTTATCTTACATGATGACACTAAAAGCCGCTGCCAGCGATCTGCCACACGGAGGCGCTAAAGCCGTGATCATCGACCACCCAGGGATTAAGGATCGCCAGGCTCTGCTTCGCTCGTTTGGTGACTTCATCCACGACATGAATGGCCGCTATATCACCGCCATGGACATCGGCACTTCCACGCAAGACATGGACACCATTGCCGAACGCACCCCTCACGTAATCGGCGCAGCGGGAATGGATAAATTCCAGGGAGATCCTTCACCTTTCACCAGCACGGGTATTTGGAAAGGCGTGCTGGCTGCTGTTAAATTCAAACTCAAACGTGAAAATGTTGATGGGTTACGTATCGCTATTCAAGGCGGCGGGAAAGTTGCTTATTATCTAGCACAACACCTCCACCAGAACGGCGCAACAATCACGATGTGTGACCCCAATCAAAAAGCCAGAGAAAAATTTGCCGATGAGTTTAAAGCAAAAATTGTCGAGTTAAATGATATTTACGACGTGGATTGCGATATTTTTTCGCCCTGCGCGGTGGGAGGAACCATTAATCTGGATACCTTGAATCGCATCAAAGCTAAAATCATTGCAGGTGCTGCGAATAATCAATTGGCCCACCGAAAATACGGCGAGCTTGCACACAAGCGTGGTATTCTCTACGCGCCTGATTTTGTGATCAACTCCGGCGGGCTCATCCAAGCGGCTTCAATTCACGACTTCCACGATGTGAATATCGCCAACAAAAAAGTGGATAAAATTTACGGCCGAATGTTGGCGCTGTTTGAACGGTCTGCGAAAACCAATCTACCCACGATGGAAGTCGCCGAACAAATTGCCAAAGAAAAATTAATGCAGGCAACATCGGATTGTGCGGAGGGCGCGTGACAAAAAAAATTATTTCAACGTTTTCAAATGAAAAAACCACTCGCGTTGCCCATTTCGATATTCAATACCTTCAGTTTCTAAATGAAAAAAGTCAATCCACTCAAGCGTTCCCTGCTTTTGCGGATGAAAAAACATTATTGGATTTATATCGACGAATGTCACTGATACGCCAATTCGATAATAAAGCAGTCAATTTGCAGCGAACAGGCCGAATGGGAACTTATCCATCCTCACGCGGTCAAGAAGCCGTCGGTGTTGGCATGGGTTTTGCCATACAAGACACCGATATTTTCTGTCCTTATTATCGCGATCAAGGTGCGCTGTCCGGACACGGTGTTAAATTCACGGAACTGTTAGCCTACTGGGGCGGCGATGAGCGTGGCAGCGATTATCAACATCCAATGGCCAAACACGATCTTCCCAATTGCGTCCCCATCGCCGGACAATTGCTGCATGCCGCCGGCGTCGCTTATGCCATTAAATACCGACAAGAAAAAAGATGAAGAAGTAATCGCCTATAAAAACAGCTGGGTAACCGATA
>CAYGED010000030.1:0-2288 GCA_964348555.1 uncultured Coxiellaceae bacterium | reverse complement strand
AAGAAAAAAGAGCCGTGTTAACCGCGTGTGGCGATGGAGGAACATCCAAAGGCGATTTTTATGAAGCCATCAACGTGGCTGGCGCGTGGCAATTGCCCGTCGTCTTTGTCGTCAACAATAATCAATGGGCCATCTCCGTCCCCCGAAAACAACAATCCAGTTGTGAAACGCTGGCACAAAAAGCGATTGCGGGCGGATTTGAAGGCTTACAAATCGATGGGAATGATGTCATCGCGGTGGTCGATGCCATCAGCAATGCATTGCAAAAAGCGCGTGATGGCGGCGGACCCACATTAATCGAAGCGCTAACGTATCGATTGTGCGATCACACCACCGCGGACGATGCATCACGATACACGCCTTCGGAAGAAATTAAAACTGCCTGGAATCTTGAGCCCATCGCTCGGCTCGGACATTATCTCGAATCAAAAGGTTTGTGGTCACGCGACAAAGAAGCCACTCTCCAAAAAGAATTGACGCAAGAAATTGACGCCATTATTGATGAATACATGCAGATTAAACCCGCTAAACCAACGGTGATGTTTGATTACCTTTATGAAAAATTACCCGAGTCACTGAAGGCGCAGCGCGATGACCTGGAGGCACGATCATGACGGCCATTACGTTAGTTGAAGCCGTCAACCAAGCCTTGGCCTATGAAATGGCCAAAGACGATTCGGTCATCGTGCTGGGTGAAGATATTGCCATCAATGGCGGCGTCTTTCGCGCCACCGTTGGCCTTCACGAAAAATTCGGCGCGGCGCGGGTGCTCGACACGCCATTAGCAGAAAGCATGATCGCTGGCATTTCCATTGGTATGGCCACACAAGGTTTAAAACCAGTGGCTGAATTTCAATTCATGGGTTTTATCTACTCGGCATTCGATCATATATTAAGTCACGCTGCCCGCATGCGTAACCGCACCCGAGGTCGCTTACATTGCCCGCTGGTCTTTCGAGCACCCTTTGGCGGCGGCATCCACGCGCCCGAGCACCACTGCGAAAGCACCGAGGCTTTGTTCGCGCACATTCCCGGATTGCGCGTTGTGATCCCCTCTTCCCCCGCTCGTGCTTACGGATTATTACTCGCTTCCATTCGAGACCCTGATCCGGTGATTTTTCTCGAGCCTAAGCGCATTTACCGCTTGGTGAAACAAGAAGTCCCCGACAATGGCGAAGCGCTTCCGCTCGACCGATGTTTCATTCTTCGCGAAGGGAGTGACATCACACTCGTCACGTGGGGCGCGATGATCAAAGAAACGTTGGAAGCGGCTGAGCATCTTCATCAACGAGGCATCGAAGCTGAAGTGATTGATGTAGCAACCATCAAACCGCTCGACATGAAAACAATTTTACACTCGGTTGAAAAGACAGGCCGCTGCGTTATCATTCACGAAGCACCGTTAACGGGTGGTGTGGGTGCCGAAATTGCTGCGGGCATTGCTGAGAAAGGTTTACTTTCCCTGACTGCACCGATTAAGCGAGTCACGGGTTACGATACAGTCATGCCGTATTTTAAATTGGAAAAATATTATATGCCCAGCACGCAACGCATACTCGATGGCGTGCAAGAAGTTCTGGAGTACGCATGAAAATTTTTAAATTGCCCGATTTAGGCGAAGGTTTACCGGATGCCGTGATTCGTGAATGGTATGTCAAAGAAGGCGATACCGTGAAAGTCGATCAGCCGATGGCCGCCATGGAAACGGCAAAAGCACTCGTCGATGTGCCAGCTCCCTTTGCCGGAAAAATAGAAAAACTATTTGGCAAAGTCGGTGATACCATCGAGACCGACCAACCCTTAATTGGTTTTGAAGGCGAAGGTGCTGTCGAGGAAAAGAAAGACAGCGGCACTGTAGTAGGTGCCATTGAGTCGAGCGAAACCATTCTCAAAGAATCTGCCGTGGGCGTCACCGTCAAAAAAGAAAGCGCGGGCAAATCCATCAAAGCCACACCGGCTGTTCGAATGCTCGCCAAACAATTGGGTGTTGACCTCGCTTCACTTGAACCCTCGGGCTCAATGATTACCGCAGAAGACGTGAAGCGCGCCAGTCGAATCGCGGCGGCGCCCCCATCGCGTGGCACCACAGTCGAAGGTGAACTCACTGCGCTTACCCACGTGAGACGCGCCATGGTCCAAAGTATCACGCGATCGCACGAAGCAGTGGCTCATGTCACCCTCTGCGACGATGCTGATCTGCACGCTTGGCAAGGTAAGCAGGACGTCATGCTGCGCGTCATCCGAGCGATTCAAGCGGCCGTTACTGCAGAACCCATGTTGAACAGTTA